>NZ_PGFQ01000004.1 GCF_029870955.1 Sulfitobacter faviae
CCGCAGCCGCTGGATGATGCGCTTAGCGATGCAGCGCGAAATCACCTCAGATGATCTAATCCAGAAAACCCATTGGCCCAACATTGATCTGATCGGTGCGCAGCTGAAACCTCTACTGGGCGGAATTCCAAATTCCCGTTTGGCGCATGGCCGCACGCGTTGGAAGCTTTGGGATGCGCTAACCGACCGGCTAGAAGCCGATGGTGTACTGGACAACTACGATGTCATCTTCCTCGATACGCCGCCCGCGCTTGCTATCTGACGATCAATGGATTGGCCGCCGCTGACATCTTGCTGGTGCCCTTGGGCGCGTCCTTCCTTGAGTTTGATTCCACAGGGCGTTTCTTTGACATGCTGCACGCGACATTCTCCTCAATCGAAGACGGGGAAAACGTCGCTGCACGTGCCCTGGGCCAACCAGAGGTTAACTTCGAATGGGATGCGGTGCGCGCGGTCATCACCCGTTTTGACAGCACCCAGCAGGCCGAAATGGCGGCACTCATGCAAGCCTATTTAGGGCCAACCTTGTCACCCCACCGTCAGGGTTTTACAGCACTGATCGGGCAAGCGGGCGAAAGCGTGAATGGTATCTATGAGGCCGACTACCGTGATTTTAACCGTGAGACCTATGCCCGGGGCCGCGAGACCTTTGATGAAACCTATGCCGCGTTCAAAAAGCTTTTGATCGGCGCATGGGCACGGGACGTGGCAGAAGAGGGCGCGTCATGAACCACCCTACCCTCCCTTTGAACTGCGTACGTCGGGCTAACCCTTTTTTCACTCTTTCTGCAGGAGGCTACCATGGCCAAACGTAAACGCCTTGCTGTTCCGGACCCGTCCCAGATCGCAGCGCCGGAGACTAAAGCCATGGACATTCCAATTGGATATGCGCCCGATCACATGAAGCGCCGCGCGCCGATCGCCGATGTCGCGGGGCAGGCGGCCACAACCGCCGCGTTAGAGACTGTCGCGGGCGAAATGCAGGCGGCCCGCGAAGAGGGGCGCTTGGTTCAGAAGATCCCGCTCGACGCAGTAGATGCCGCCCATATGATCCGCGACCGGATCACAATCGACCCCGAAGAAATGGCAACACTCGAAGCTTCTCTTCTGGCACGCGGGCAGCAGACCCCGATTGAGGTGGTCGAGACAACACCGGGCCGCTACGGGCTGATCTCTGGTTGGCGCCGTATTAGTGCCTTACGCAGCCTCGCACAGCGTGGGGGGGGCCGGGCAATGTGCTGGCGCTGATCCGTAAACCGGATACCGCCTCAGATGCCTATATCGCCATGGTCGAGGAAAACGAAATCCGTGTCGGCCTCAGCTATTTTGAACGGGCCAGTATCGTCGCTGGCTCTGTTCGTGAAGGCGTGTTTCGCAACGAAAAAGAGGCCCTGAATAGCCTTTTCGCGGCCGCTTCTCGTGCCAAACGGTCTAAGATTAAAAGCTTCCTCCCGGTGGTCGAAACCCTCGGCGCTATGTCCGTCACCCTTCAGCACTGACTGAACGCCTCGGCCTCGCGGTATCGACCCGTTTGCAGGCAGAGCCGGAGTGGGGGAAGCGTCTCTATGACAGGCTTCGTAAAGCAGATCCGGCCACGCCGGAGGATGAAGCAGCCTTGATACAAAAGGCTCTGGAGGGCGGTTCATATTCTAAGAAGGTGGGGCAGGGGGCAGCAAAGCCTGCACCCACTATCCCGGCATCGCCAATTACCGTAAGCCGCAGCAAAGGTACGCTGCGCTTATCTGGTCCAGCTGTAACAGATGATTTGATGGATGCAATTGAGGCGTTGGTCCGGGATTGGAAGGCATAGTCTCAGGTGTCGCCAGAAAATGGCATACCCAAATGTTTCGCACGCGAAACATAATTTTACAAGGTACTGTTATATATAAAGAAAATAAATCTTTCTTAGGAAGGGATGGTAAATTCTAGTGTTATCCTTCGGGATATTCACACAGGTTCTGCACGAACTCGCCACTTAGTACCGATAGTGTGGTGTCACTAGCGTGGTAATGAAATCGAACGGCGTTTACTGGATACTGGCGTTCGAGATTATTCTGGTGAATGCGCGTTAAGCAGGACAATGCGCCGTCTTTCGGGCCGCACTCTACGGTGTGTTGGGCACAAACCTAACGCAGAACCATAGTCTGAGACCATCGTTGGTATTGAAGCTAGTGGCCAGATGTGCCCCCACCTGTGCGCTTGGAAGAGTGCCAAGCACGTCACCGTCTGGCCTTGCTTGGCCTCAGGCAACAAAACTTCCGGAGAGAATTTGCTATCTTCGCGGAGACGACGGTCCTCCAGTCGTGCAGCCGATCTGTTTCGTCTGGTTGTCGTGACGATTGACAAAAAGCGACACGGCCTTGGGTGCCTTTTACCGGCGGCTGGGAACGCGCATAGGCAAGCGAAAGGCAGTGACGGCCACGGCGCGCAAGATCGCAATCTACGACTCCATCCGCTATAGCATCACCTATCAGGATAAGGACGCCGCAGCTTTTGATGATCGACATCGGCAACGCGTCTCTGAGACCTCCAGCAGCGTCTCAAACAATGGGCTATGCAAAACCACTGTTGAGACCTGAGACCCGGTTATGGCCACCCGCTGCGCAATTTGAGGGCTGCGCAGACGGCCATAACGTCTCCACGGCACTTCTTTCCGACTGAACTGGCCCCCATTTCGACCGGACACCTCGGACTGACCAAGGAGGCTTAAGGATAGCCTTAAGCACATGCTTATGTCTGCGATGGAAATCATTACTGATGGTGGGCGCCGTCGACGCTGGTCTGCGGCTGAAAAGCTGCGGATCGTTGAAGAGACCCTCTACGACGGGGATAGTGTTTCGGCCGTTGCTCGTCGTAATGGCGTGGCGCCCAATCTGTTGTATCGTTGGCGTAGATTGATGCTTGAGGGAGGGAGTGTCGCTGTGACAGGAGATGAAAGCGTGACCAGCAATAAGGCTGTTCGAGAGATGGAAGCCCGCGTTCGGGAGCTTGAGCGTCAGCTGGGACGCAAAACGCTGGAAGTGGAGATCTTGAAGGAAGCGCTCGACAAGTCCCGCTCAAAAAAACCGACCTTGCTTGCGCGTGCCTGCGGCACCTCAAACCGGGCGGTTCCCGATGAAGGCGGTGGCACAGACGTTAGGCGTATCCCGTTCGAACCTACATGAACGGCAGAGGGGAAGCACGGAGCCGCGTCGGAGCTATTATAAAGCTCAGGACGCGGCGCTCTTGCCACGTATCGAGTGTTTGGTGGCGGAACGCCCAACCTATGGCTACCGTCGGATCTGTGCAGTGCTGAACCTGGAACTCAAGGCAGAAGGCCTTGCCCCGGCAAATCATAAACGCGTCTATCGCAGGCCAATCACCTGCTGCTGGAGCGATCCGGCTTCGACCGGCCCGAACGCGCCCACGATGGCAAGGTCATCATGATGCGGTCGAACTTGCGCTGGTGCTCTGACGGGCTGGAGTTCACCTGCTGGAATGGCGATGTTATCCGCGCGGCGTTCTTGCTCGATGCTCATGATCGCGAGGTCATCGCTTGGCGGGCTGTCGCCAATGCCGGGATTAGCGGCTCGGACGTGCGTGACATGCTTCTGGAGGCCGTCGAAAAACGCTTCGGCAGCTATTACGCCCCAGAGGTTGTTGAGGTCTTATCCGACAATGGAAGCGCTTACACAGCAAAGGAAACCCGCATCTTCGCTCGCCAGATCGGCCTGAAGTCATGCTTCACCCCAGTCGCCAGCCCGCAATCTAACGGCATGTCCGAAGCCTTCGTAAAGACGCTCAAACGCGATTACGTACGCGTCAATCCACTACCCAATGCCGAAACCGTTTTGAATTTGATAGGAGAATGGATCGAGGACTATAACGACAACCACCTAGACAGCGGCCTAAGATGGCGATCGCCTCGAGAGTTCATCAAGGCTAAAACCGAAACCGCTTAGGTGTCCGGTGAAACGGGGGCCGGTCCACCGACATGCTATGAGACCGAGTTCACCAGTCAAGCGATCTTAAAATGGGCCGACGAGAACAAGGTGCTTTGGCACTACATCGATCCGGGTAAGCCTCGGCAAAACGCTTTCGTTGAAAGCCTCAACGGCAGGCTTAGGGATGAGCTTCTGAACGAGGAAATCTTCGATAGTGTGGAGGACGCACGGAGCAAGCTTGCCCTCCGGCGTTATGATTACAACACGGTCAGACCGCACTCGTCCCTGGACAACCAGACACCGCAGCAAGCGCGCCGAGCGTTTGAGCAATCTGAGGGCTCCACGCCCGGCGCACTTGCGCCAGACGGAGAAGCCGAATACCGAAATCCAACCTGTAGACTCTCGTTATGAACGATGATCCGGCGGAGGGCAGGTCTAAAAAAGGTAACAGGGCAGGGGTTGGGCGGATTCTGAGACCTAGATCAGGGAACTCAATAGGGAGTAAGTCAGACCTACACGCGTCAAACTTTGCATCACTTGCATTGTTTTAACAGTGCTGTGCAGCGCTTGAACTGATAGTTGGGCTAGGTTAGGCAGCGAAGAGCTCTTAACGTTACTTGATGCACGGCGTATCAAACATTCGCACGGAGTAAATTGGTGATGAAGAAAATATATGGGCACCCGTGGGAGCTTTTGCGTCGGACGCAACATCTCACGAAAACTGGAACAGTACTTAGACAACCGAATTCAATCCAAGATATCTTTCCGAGAAACAGAAATACAATTATAAGCTACTTTTTTGCCAACTAAAGGGATCGGTATGTCACCTAATAGAAAAACTGGTCACGTTTGGTTGTTTTCAGAAAGTTGCACAGCTGAATTCTCCCAAGAACTAGCCGGAATATTTCCTAAAATCAAAAAGTTGAATGAAGGGACAGCTTCCAGTGAAGCTCATGTTTTTCAGAATCAAAAAGGAATTATCCTTGTTGGTCGCGGCCTCGTTGATACACTTGTAACTACAATAGCGCAACGCTCTGATCCACTTGAAAAACTTGAAGAGTGGAAGTTAGAGACGGCGAACATCCTAGCAGTATATCGACGTAGCCGAAGAAAAGCCTCTATGTTTTTGATGGAGGAAATTATAACTGATCCTAACCGTGCCATTCGAGAAGTTTCTCGTAAAACCGGGTACAATGTACGATATCCAACTACATTAACTAATGGGCAAAGTATAGAGCGAAGCGCATTGCACTGGTTGCTCGCCGAGGCTTTAGCTACAAGAGACGTTGAGGCGCAAAAGCTTAGCGAAGAACTTGAAGCGTCATCGATACCACTCGTTGAACGTAAGAAGGAAAAGCTTGATACGGCACTTGCTGCGTTGAAGTGCTGCGCTCAACTACAATACGACGCCGACGTAAAAGAACAGCAAAGTGTAGAACTTGAAATTCTAGAAAAAAAAGTGTCGGATCAGCTAGAAGCCCTTATTGAAGCAGACACACAAGCAACTGAAGTCAAACTTCTTGTTGAGCAAGCTAATGCTACAAAAATAGAAATGACGCAGCTATTAGGTGAAAACCGATTTGCCGAAGCTGAGATCGAAATGCTCTTGTCTCAAATAATCTCGTTGCAACACTCGGTTGAAGAGGTATTCAATGAGCTTCAGGATGCACTACAGTATAAAGAAATAGCCTCTGAGCGAGATAGGGAAATATTAAGCCTGAATAACCGAATAGGAGAAATCATCTCTGAACGGGATCAGGAAATAAAAAGCCTAAATGTCCGAATCGAAGAAATCATCTTTCAGCGAGATAAAAAATACTGGACTTAAATAGTCGAATGAATAGTTTGGAATTTTCTAACGCGACTTTAGATAGGTCGGTTAAAGAGAAAAATAGGATGATTGAGGATCTCTACCAATCGTCCTCTTGGCGTATAACCGCACCACTACGGTTTATAAAAAAGTCTCTTAGTAAGTAATTATCCGTTCAAAGCTAGATGTTAGTAGAGTTATGTTGAGGGCCCTATGTACTGGCGAAAAAAATACTATCGTACCCTTTGGAAATCTACCCTTCCATTGACCAGACGATTTGATCTTTCAAACGGGCTTTTCTCTGGTCGGGAAGCCTATATTTTCGCTGCTGGCCCTTCTTTAAAGAATGTCGACGTCGAATCTCTCCGTTTACGGCTTGATAAGTCGCTTGTTATTTGCATCAAACAATCGATCGATATCGTAGATTTCGATTGTGATGCACTGATTATGAACTTTTGTAACTTCAGTGGATATGAGTGGGATCGCATACAGTGCCCCACTTTTTGGACTACGTTCGATCGTAAGCACAATGAAATGATTCAGGCGAAGGGTGCAAATTGTAATGCTACGTTTGAGGTTGTAGAGAATGGCCCTAATACCGCCGCCGGTTTCTCCCTAAGTACTGCTGGCGGTAACCGGTGGGAAAACTTAGACAAAATCACCGATGGAAAAGCTCGATGGGGGCCAGGGCTTATGTATGAACTCGCAATCCCGCTCGCCCTACTAGCAGGGGTGTCTCATATTAATCTAGTTTCATGGGACATAGGCACAATCAGTCAAGAGAATGATACAGCATTTCATAATGAACACTTCTATGAGCAAAATAAAGTGGAAATGAGTACCAAAATCACGAATCTTGAAATCACTACTGTTGCCAATTCAACTTTAGCCCTTAGAAATTGGTTAGCTGCGAAAGGCGTCGGTTTGTCGGTGATCTCAGACCGCAGTCTTGTACATGAAAGTATTCCGCGAAAGCCAGAGTGGATTATTCAATGAAAGTTCTAACTTTGGATTGGAGAAAGTTTGGCGACTTCAGTGCAGTTGGCCAACTTACTCAGAAGATTTTTTCCCATGGTTCTGGCTATAGTATTCATCCCGTGCAATGCATCAACAATACAGATTGCCGTGTTTTTGAAGTTGGGTCAGATAAGGCTGTTGTGGACGTTTACAAAAGCAATATACACCACGACGCTGTTCTTAATTATGTTTCAGAACTTAAGCCCTCTGTTTTCTATGTACGCCTTTCTCCACACATTCCGACTCTCGAATTAGCCTGTAAGCTAATTTCACGTTTTCACGAAGTTCCACTAATTGTCCATTATATGGACAAACCCAGCTTTTCAGAGATGTCGAACACTCGTATTGCCTATGTTCAGCATATGTATGACGTTTTAGTTAAGAATGCAGACCAGTTTTTAACTATCCACAGTTCAAGTATAGAAGATTTGGAGAAATGCTTCGGATATAAGCCTAAGGTGCTCGCTAACTTTATTCGTAAGCCGGTATCAAAAACATCAGCTAATGTAGGCTTTTCCGGACAGCCAATCAAGATATTCTATTTTGGTAGCATTGATAAAAAGATGAACGAGAGCGCTATTGCTAGCCTGGCTCAAGAGGTTTCTTCTAATCAATGGGTTTCATTGTCTCTCTGGTCCAACAGTGGACTCTGGGGAGAGATTAAACAACTAGTCGAAAACTCGCAAAATATTCATGCTTTTAAATCCAACCTTGATGTCGAACAATTCCAAAGAAAGATGAGCGAGGCTGACATACTATTGCTACCATATAATTTTGACGAAACGTCGAAAATTTTTTTGAAGCATAGCTTTTCTAATAAGTTTGTCGACTACCTTGAAGCTGGGGGTGTGATTCTATGTCTTGGACCGGCGGAGATCCCTACTGTAATGGCATGTAAGGAAAGTGGTTTAGCTCTCGTTCTTGAGAGCAAAAGTGCATTGAAAGCGGCTTTCTCATCCGAAGAAGCGTTTAGAAATGCATTAGGAACCCTTGATCTTGAGAGTTACAATGCAAAAGCAGAATCCTTGAGGAGAGCTCAGGAGGTTCTTGTTGAGGAATTTTTCGATTCTATGGAACGTATTGTGAGCCGGGGCTCCAAGCGTACATTTCGAACTAAAGACATTACTTCTAAATCACATATCGAAGAAACAATGTTGGGCGTTTTGATCCGCCAGAAATTCTTTGACCATGCGCAACCGGTGGAACAGCAATCCCTGGTTTCGTCTTTAATGGCAGAAATTTTGCGGCGACGCGGTTATAAGGGCCTTCAGTATGAAATTTAGTATTGCCGCGCATGCGGAAAGCTATGGAAAACACCGTTTCTCGAATAATGAGATACTCAATAAACTTGCCAAAGAAGTGGAAGTATCTGATGATCTGACGTTCGTATGGTGGGTTGAAAAAATGTTCCTAAGCCCGAAGTACGAAGAAATCACTCGACAAATGATGGAGAAGCCTTGGTTCGGCGTTATGCACGTTCCATTGCTCACTCCTAATTGGGCGATGTATTCCCAAAATAACTTATCGAAGATGTATTTCATGGGCGAGTGGCGCATGGCTTTGAAAAATTGTCGCGGGATTATTACTTTATCTGATCATATGCGAAAGCAAGTGAAGGCTATTTATCCAGAACTTGATGTCTTTTCTTTAAAGCATCCCATGCCCGGGACCGTAAAGCGTTTTGATCTGGAATCGTACATTAATGACCCTAAGCTTCTATTGGTAGGAGCTTGGCTTAGGGATTTTAGCAAGTTCGTCAGTCTTGAAACAAATATAAGAAAATTTATTGTTATAAATCATTATGCTAGGGATTTTATAGAGCAACGCTATAAGAAATATCAACCTAATATTCTAAAAGACGTTCTCAGCCACGATCACGTAGGGTTTCTTGATAATCAGGACTATGATGACTTGATATGTTCTTCTGTACTTTATCTTAGTCTTCATGAAACCTCGGCCAACAATGCCATCTGCGAATGCGTCCAGTACTCAGTACCTTTCGTGGCTCGACGCCATCCTGCAATTGAAGAATATGCAGGCGAAGAATATCCTCTTTTGTGGAGGATGACACGTTCTTAGATATTTCGGTCGATCAAGTTATTGAAGCGCATAAGTATCTTGAGGCGAGAAATGATTTGAAAAAGGATTTGAATATTTCTTCCTTTATAGATGGTATTAGGGCTATATATTCAAGAATGGAGCACAATTAAAGTCAGCATGTTGAGCTATCTGTTCATTTTTACTGAGAACTGAATCGGTAGTTTCTACCGAGATTTGACCTATTCTCAGTTATGCGTCGTGGTTAACCTGCCCCTGCGAAGTTTCTCACCGTGATGTAGAGGCTGCGCCAACTTTGAAGGAGCAGGCATATGCGAAAAAGCCGCTTTACGGGTGCACAAATTATCGGAATGCTGCTCAAGGAGCAGGAAGCGGGATACCAACCGCTGAGATGTGCCGCAGGCATGGCCTGTGCACCTACAAGCTGAAGGCTAAGTATGGCGGCCTGGACGTGTCCGAGGCCGCCGAGTTGAGGGCGCATGAGGACGAGAACGCCAAGCTCAAGCGCCTATTGGTCGGCACCATGCTGGACAACGTCGTGTTGAAGGATTTGCTGGGAATGGAGGCCGCCAGCCCGCCATCGGTTCGAGGGTAAGGTCGAGCCTGACGACATTGACGAGCGAAGGCGCTTCTTACCTGGAACAGCGATCAGAACTTCATGGTGGGCTTTTGCGATATCAATCGCCACCAAAACAGGCTCGGCTTGTGCAATAGTGGTATCGGTCATAGTCGGTCTCTATTGCAGCGTGGTTTGCTGCAGAACCACTGTAGGGGCCTGAGACCCGGCTATGGTCACCTGCTGCGCTATTTGAGGGATGCGCAGACAATCATAGTCTCTCAATCAGCGCTATTCCAGAGGTGTTATGGGACGGAGTTCACCAGTCAGGCCATGCTGAAATGGGCGGACGAGAATGAGGTGCCGTTGCACTACATTGATCCGGGTAAGCCGCAGCAAAACGCCTTTATCGAGAGCTTCAACGGCAGCCTGCGGGACGATCTGCTGAACGAGGAGATATTCGACACCCTAGGTGACGCACGGCGCAAGTTGGCCCTGTGGCGCTACGACTACAATGCGGTCAGGCCACACTCGTCCCTGTCCAACCAGACAAGACCAACATAATTATTTATGTCAAGATAAGAAAGTATTCTAGAGGGAGAAATCTATACTTAATTCACTAATGCTGCTAACACTAGAAATTTTCTCTTTCCTAAGAAATTCAGCCCAATCGGGCAACTCGCTCCATCCGCTGACGAAAACAAAATCAATACCAGCCGCATGTGAAGCACGATAGTCATAAGTGCTATCGCCTAGAAAAAGAGCTTTGGGGTTATAGTCTGAGCTGCCTGCTCTCTCGACAAGATAGCTTCTTTGCTGTCTGGGCTGCCAAAAATACCGCCATCAAAATAATGATCTATTCCCCGAGCGGCAAATATTTCCCGGAGTTCCGTTTGATCCCCTCCCGAAACAATCAACCAAGTTTGGTTGGGCATGGCTTCACGCAGGTCGCCTAGCCCCTTACAAACAGCGCACTCCATCAGCCCTTCTTTCACGGCGATCGCGTAATCTTTCAAAAGAGATTGTAAAGCCAATCCACCGGAATTGGGTTCAATACCCTTTATAATATTCTTAAGAAAATACTCAAATTTTGCATATCTAGAAATTCCACCGTTGATAAGGTGGTAAGTTACCAAAGCATCAGCTGCCGCTGCGCCATAGGGTAAGGCAGCTTGGCGAAAGGCTTCTGTCTTAATGCGGTTCGAATCCAGGATCACCCCATCGCAATCGAAAACCAGGGTTCTATAGTCAATTAGCTTCATAGTTCCCAATGCCGCTTCAACGCGGCTTCTACGGGGGCGATATCTTCTGGCACATCTACGGCCATCGTCCCGGGTGAAGTTTCGTACATAACTATATTTCGCCCTAGTTCCTGAAACCGCAGGATCTCAATATCTTCATGCTTCTCTAATGTGCCTTTGCGTCCAAAGTCCGAAAAGGCTTGTAGTTCCTCCCCGGTGAACCCATAGATACAAACTTGCTTTTTGTAGCGCATCGGCGCATCTTCGGGTTCTTTGAACCCAGGAATTACAGTCCGAGACATGTAGACCATAACATCGTTCTCGGTAGTGATTACCTTGGGTATATTTACACTATGGGGTCTTCGTTTTCGCTGATCCAAGCAAAACCGTTAACGATATGAGTGGGGTTAGCCATCTTGATTTCGACACAGCGCTTGATGTCATTTGGGTTCACTAATGGCTCGTCTCCTTGCACATTAATGTAGATGTCATAGTCGAGCATCTGTGCGGCTTCGGCCAAACGATCTGTACCGGTTAAAGCCGTCTTACTTGTCATTAAAGCTTTGAAACCTGCGGCCTCAACCACATCTACAATACGTGCATCTTCCGTAGCGATATATACATGGTCCTGCCCTACAGCGCGGGCGCTTAGTTCCGCCACCCAAAGGATCATTGCCTTTCCAAGGAGAGGGGCAAGCGGTTTGCCTGGATAGCGGGTTGATGCATAGCGTGCTGGGATGATTACGCAAGCGGTCATAGGTCACATTCCATATATAGAAACCTGTTTCAGATGCTCATATCGCGATGGGGTAATAGATACTATTTCTGGGCTGCCGGGCACCTCATCGAATAGCCGTAGGATATCCTCTGCCTCGCGATTACGTTGATCACCTTCTCTATACCCGTCAAACCCTGCTAGAAAAATCCGTTTGGCGCGTCCTGACCCTGCTATAGCCAATGCGTAGGCCATCACCAAAAGGCTGGGGGATACACAATAAGTTTCTGAAAAATAGAACCCATCTGAAAGGCTTATACCAAAGTCCAGAACGTCTTTGTCTTGAAGTGGGCTACGCATATCGTCAGTCAACATTGAAAACGGTACGATTAGGGGCTGACGCAGAGAGGTAAGATAGGTTTCGCTATCTGCCATCAAACGAACCGGATGGCACGCCGCCCGGAGTTCTATCAGTTCCTCATCAATTCCGCTTTGTGTGTTGAGCGCAATTACAATAGGCTTACTCTTTCGTATATAGGATTCAAGGGCAATACGATGCTCAGAAACCCCAGCCCCAGCTCCCAAAATCAGAACGTCGCGACCCGCAAGCAAGTTTTTGGGGGACCAATGACCTTGGGCTGTGCTTTTGTAGAAGTTACGGGCATTATACAAAGTATTGTCATTGTAGCTTTTACCGCCAGTCCTACGCAAATGCTCAATAACCGCTAAGATATCCTCTTCTGAATAGCGGGAGTCCATCAGCATATTTTGTATATAGGTGGGGTGTATGCCATGTTTTCCAGACAAGAAGTAAAATGGATTGGTGCCCCACCCATAACGTTCTTTCATCGGAAGGAAGTACTTGCGTAGGAGCGCCATTAAAGGGACTAAATTTGCCGGGCGGTTGCGCAAGGCCTGCGCCTCAATCACTAGTTCCTCAGTGCGGGCATTGCCGGGCCCCCTCCCCATTCCAGTTACTGTAGCATCTAGCCAAGTAGCACCTTCCGTATGCGCGCGTAGGGTGTTTTGGAGAGCGAGGCCCATGTTGTCATGAGTGTGTATGCCAATCGGACCATCCCATTGCTCGCGCAGCCAGCCAATGATACGTGTGGTGTCGTCGGGCGTCATACTGCCCATACTGTCAGCGAAATAGAGCACCTCAAGTGGGTACTCACAGGCGGCGAGTGCCAGATCCAAAACCTCCTCTCGGCTCCGATCTGCAATCTGCATCAGGTTGAAGCCAACCCGATAGCCTCGTTCAGTTAGCCATGTAACCGCGGGAAGGACGCTCCTAACCTCACGAAGGTGGCAAGCAAAGCGAACGAGATCAACTGGCGTATCCTTTGCGGGTACCGGAAAGAGCTTTTCCAAAGTCGGGATTAAACCGAGGTCGGTCATCAGGTCGCTTCCATTGACCATTACCGCCACGGTGAGTTCTTTAGGAATATCAAGGCTTTGCAGGAACTCGTCGCTAGTGTATGCGCAGGGCCTTTAAAGCCGCTATTTTGCAAAAAGCGGAAACCCATTTCGACAATATCTACTTGTGCTGCATTCATTGCAAGTAGATATGAATTCACTAGATCAGGTGCGAAATCCCACGCATTATAGTATCCGCCATCCCGCAATGTGCAATCGAGAATCAAAGTTTTAGAGGTCAAAAGAGCTTCTCCACTATAGATTTACTTGACTTATCCCGAGATAGCCATGGAGAACAAGCGCATTGGGGCGACATAGTGTGAGGTTTGGAGCTAAAGTTCCTGGTTAAGCTGAAATCTATGTGGCTTGACCCTCGTGTCACCCTCGACCGCGGCGCCACTGTTGATCGGGGAACTGCAGCCTTTGACTAGCCCTGACAGTTTTCGGCTTCGATAGCCTGACACGTATAATATGACAACTGACCAAAGGAGATCGGAACTTAAGTAGATTAAACACCTATTACAGAAATGGTGTTGATAGTATGGTTCTTTTGGCAAGTAATTGCTTATTAGCGACCAGTATGGCCTTACAGTCTTAAGTTGATCTGAACTTTCGTTCGATTCCAAAACGGATCCTCTAATGCACGATATTTCCCTCCCAGCACCCGGCACCTTAATAATCATCGGGCAGCCTCCCGCTTATCTTGATGACTTTTGTTTTTCGGGGCAAGCAGAACGGACCATTGTGGTAGAGCCGGATCCGATGTTAGCTGCAGAAGCAGAAACACGGTTAGGCGGCGCGGCTGAGATTCAGATAATAACCGCGGCCCCCTGGGATGGAAAGCCACAGGTTGAGCTTAAGACTTTCAATTTTCCAGGCTTGCGCAGTCTCTATTCGCCGAACAAGAGATTGAAAAGGCTTTTACCCGGGCTGAAAGAGTGTGGCCGGATTGCCGTGGAAAGCATTGCCCTTAAAACTTTAACAGAAAAGTTTGTAGATTTGCGAAGCCCTGTACATGTCATGATACACTTGCCGGGATCGGAATGCCGGATTATCGATTTTTGGCAGAAATGGGGGTTTCTGCAAGAGGTCGATCAGCTTGATATATTATGCTGCGCAGAAGCTTTCTTTCATCAAGGCGAAAACGTTGATGAGGTCCAGAGTGTGTGTGCCGAAAACGCTTTTGATCTTGTTTCCAGAATTGACGATGACCCCGACTGGCCGATGCTGACCTTTCGTGCCTGCCTAGAAAAGCGAGAGCTGGTAGCACTACGTAAGGAGTATAGCCAACTTGATATAGATTTAACTGCAACAAAAGCAGGTTTGGAAGAGCAGTTTAAAGCTAGAGAATCCGCACAGTTACAAACTGCTGAAGCTCAGGGGCGCGCCGACGAAGCAGAAATGGCACTAGAAGAATTAAAAGTAACTTTGAAGGCTCGAGAGGACGCTTTGTCGGAGGCTAAAGTAAAGGAGCAAGCTGCACAGTTAGAAATCGCTACGGTTCAAAGGCGCGCCGACGAAGCAGAAATGACACTAGAAGAATTGAAAGTGAATTTGAAGGCGCTAGAGGGCGCTTTGGCGGAGGCTAGGGAGCAGTCTGAAACTGATAGCGCCATTCGTAGCTTAATAGAGCAGGTCCAGGCAGACAGCACGAAGCGTACCAAAGAATTGCAGTCCGCGAATGAAGAGCTATCTATAGCCCTACGAATGCAGTCGGTACTCCAAGCTGACTTGTCCGATTTGCGTAGTCGTTTTGCGGAATCTGAACGGCAGCGCCGCGAGCAGGAAAAACTACTCACTAAGCTTACTCCTCGTTTGCAGCAGGCGGCCGAGCAGCTCCAATATTTGAGTCTACCGAATGAGGAGCCTCCGGCCGCAGAAGCCTTTGAAGGTTCCAAAGAATGACCGTAAGTAATAAGATCGATTTAGCCCGGAATATTCAGGAGGCGCTCGCTTTCCTACAAGAACAAACAGATTTACCGAAATCTGGGGTGACTGAGCCGCTAGGTAGTCTGCTGTCGCAATGCGAAGAAGCGCTCGCCGCGAGCCCTGCCCCTGCGCCAATTCGTACTATTCATCACTTTGCTTGTACGGGGGTACTTTAATTAGTAAATGTTTGGCACTTGTGCCAAATGTGACTTTGCTGAGCGAAATCGACCCACTCAGCCAGATGCAGAATGGAAAATCGAATCGCTTCCATCCTAGTGATTTCCTTTATGCGGCACGTAGTGGCCTGCGCCCGATTAGTGAGCAGATGACTATCCGCAGTTTCAACGCGGGAATTGCGGAGCTGCATCGTGCCCTTGGGGAAGTGGGGCGGTATCTAGTGTTGCGCGACCATGCCCATAGTCAGTTCTGTACCGAGGCCGACCCCTTTGCCCGGCCAAGCCTACGCGCAATACTTCAGCGGGTCATGCCAGTGCAATCGGTGCTTACCCTACGCCATCCTCTAGATTCTTTTCTATCACTGGATAGCAACGGTTGGCATCACTTTAAACCTTTCACATTAGAAACTTACGCTAAGCGATATGAGTGCTTTTTATCAGAGTACGAAGACCTCCCTAAGTTCCGCTATGAAGATTTCGTCGCTAACCCAGAAACCGAGCTGGAAAAGATCTGTACTATTCTTAAGTTGCCGTTTCATTCGGGTACAACAGCGCTTCTTAAAGTAGTTGAACTCACGGGCGATAGCGGTCGTTCTTCGTCTCGGATAGCCCCGAGGGTTCGACGCGAGTTGCCTGAAGGTATCGCGCAACAAATGAAATCCAGTAATGCTTATCGGCGGCTTTGTACTCGTCTGGACTATCCGCTACATGATGAATGAAATGCAGCTAGCCAGGGCATAATTCAACAGGACAAAAGTGCTGGCAGCATAAATATTCCAAGAGGATTCGTCGAAGATGAAGAAAGCGATTGTTACCGGGGTGACGGGGCAAGATGGTTCCTATCTTGCAGAGTTTCTATTAGAGAAGGGTTATGAGGTGCATGGCATAAAGCGCCGTGCCTCATCCTTCAACACCCAGCGGATCGATCATATCTACGAAGACCCGCATATGAATCATACGCGGTTCAAACTGCATTACGGTGATCTGACCGACACCTCCAACCTGACCCGCATTCTTTCTGAGGTCGGCCCCGATGAGGTCTATAACCTCGGCGCACAATCACATGTGGCGGTGAGCTTTGAGGCCCCAGAATATACCGCCGATGTCGACGCTATCGGCACCCTGCGCCTGCTCGAGGCAATCCGCTTTTTGGGGATGGAGAAAACCACCCGTTTTTACCAAGCCTCAACGTCTGAGCTCTACGGTCTTGTCCAAGAAACACCGCAAACCGAAACAACACCTTTCCACCCGCGTTCGCCCTATGCGGTGGCCAAAATGTACGCCTATTGGATCGCAGTGAACTACCGGGAGGCCTATGGCATGTATGCTTGCAACGGTATTTTGTTCAATCACGAGTCCCCCGCCGTGGTGAGACTTTCGTGACTCGCAAGATTACCCGTGGTCTGGCTAACATTGCTCAAGGATTAGAGCCTTGTCTTTATATGGGCAACATCGACAGCCTTCGGGATTGGGGCCATGCTAAGGATTATGTTCGGATGCAGTGGATGATGCTCCAGCAAGACAGGCCCGAAGACTTTGTGATCGCCACAGGCGTGCAATATTCGGTGCGCGAGTTTATCACTTGGACCGGTAAGGAGCTGGGCCTGACGCTGGAGTTTACCGGCAACGGCGTTGATGAAATCGCGACGGTCACTGCTATCGAAGGCGCTATGGCGCCAGGTGTGAAGGTTGGTGATGTGGTGATGCGCATTGACCCGCGCTATTTCCGTCCGGCAGAGGTTGAAACACTGCTGGGTGATCCGGCCAAGGCCAAAAAAGTACTGGGCTGGGTGCCAGAGATTACCGCGCAGGAGATGTGTGCCGAGATGGTAGCCGAAGACTTGCGCACAGCGCGGCGACATGCCCTGCTGAAAGAGCATGGCTATGCACTGCCGATCAGCGTGGAGCAGGGCTAACATGCGAAAGATCTATATCGCAGGGCATCGCGGCATGGTCGGCAGCGCGATTCTGCGCCGGTTGGAGGCGCGAAAAGCGGCGGGCGAAGACCTTCAATTGATCACGCGCACTCATGCGGAACTGGATTTAACGGCTCAAGCTGCCGTGCGCGATTTTATGCAGGACGAGAAGCCAGATGTCGTGATCCTTGCTGCGGCCAAGGTCGGGGGTATTCACGCCAATAATGCCTATCCGGCGGACTTCATCTATGAAAATTTGATGATCGAATGTAACGTCATCCATCAGGCCTTTGCCGCAGGTGTGGCCCGTCTGTTACAACTTGGCTCAAGCTGCATCTACCCGCGCGCCGTAGCACAGCCGATGAAGGAAGATGCGCTGCTGACCGGTGTGCTCGAACCCACTAACGAGCCTTATGCTGTCGCCAAAATCGCTGGGATTAAACTCTGTGAGAGCTATAACAGGCAGCATGGCACGGATTACCGCTCGGTTATGCCCACTAATCTCTATGGCCCCGGCGACAACTTCCATCCCGAGAACTCTCATGTGCTGCCCGCGCTAATCCGGCGGTTTCATGAGGCCGCCCAAGCGGACGACGAAGAGGTGCGGATCTGGGGATCAGGTAAGCCGCGGCGCGAGTTTTTGCATGTTGATGATATGGCCGAAGCGAGCCTCTTCGTACTTGGCCTTGACCCCAAAACCTATGCTGCCAACACCGAACCGATGCTGAGCCATATCAACGTGGGTACGGGGATCGATGTTTCAATCATGGAACTGGCGCAGATGGTGGCCAAGGTGACTGGTTTTCAGGGGCGTATTACCAACGATCCTAGCAAACCGGACGGTACCCTGCGCAAGCTGATGGATGTGAGCCGTTTGGCAGATATGGGCTGGCAGGCGTCAATAGACCTCGAAAAAGGGCTGCAGGGCACCTATGACTGGTTTATCAAAAACCAAGATAGCATTCGCCACTGACCCGTATTTTCAAGGATATTTCATGACACATATTGTTCACCCTATTCTTCTTGCTGGCGGCTCTGGGACGCGGCTGTGGCCACTTTCGCGCAAAAGCTATCCGAAGCAATTCGCCCAACTGATGGGCGATGAGAGCTTGTTTCAGGCGTCGGCCCTGCGGCTTTCGGGCGAAGGCTTTGCCGCGCCGGTGATCCTGACGGGGCGGACTTCCGTTTCATCGTGACTGAGCAATTGGCCGCCGTGGAAATTGCGGCTGCGGGTATTTTAATCGAACCCGAAGGGCGCAATACGGCGCCTGCGATCCTTGCTGCTGCCCTCAACCTTGCGGCACGTGCGCCCGAAGCATTGATGCTCGTCGCGCCTTCGGACCATGTAATCCCGGATGCGGCAGGCTTCCGTGCGGCTGTTCAAGGTGCGACCGAGGCCGCGCAGGCAGGTCAGTTGGTGACTTTTGGCATTCGGCCTGACCGGGCAGAAACCGGCTATGGCTGGCTGGAGATGAGCGAAGCGCCAAATGCCGATTTTGCCCCCGTGCCACAGCCCTTAAAGCGT
This sequence comes from Sulfitobacter faviae, assembly GCF_029870955.1. Classification (NCBI taxonomy): domain Bacteria; kingdom Pseudomonadati; phylum Pseudomonadota; class Alphaproteobacteria; order Rhodobacterales; family Roseobacteraceae; genus Sulfitobacter; species Sulfitobacter faviae. The sequence goes on from NZ_PGFQ01000004.1 coordinate 18,283, forward strand.
TTCGTTGAAAAACCCGATAGTGCTTCTGCCCAAGCGATGCTTGAGGGCGGCCAGCACCTTTGGAACGCAGGTATTTTCCTCTTTTCAGTGCAAACGATCATCGCCGCTTTCGAGGCCCATGCCCCTGAGATGCTGACACAGGTGCGCACGGCCGTTGATCAGGCAGAACAGGATCTCGGCTTCACTCGTCTGGCACCCGACGCTTGGGCGCAGGTCGAAGATATCTCAATTGACTATGCAGTGATGGAGAAGGCCGACAACCTGAGCGTTGTGCCCTACGGCGGTGTTTGGTCAGATTTGGGTGGCTGGGACGCCGTTTGGCGCGAGATGGGGCCGGATGAAGCCGGGGTGGTGGCCACGGAATCAGCTACGGCAATTGACTGCGAGAACACCCTACTGCGCGCCGGCGATCCCAGCAGCAATTGGTGGGCATCGGGCTGACTGATATCATTGCGGTGGCTATGCCAGACGCGGTGCTGGTCGCGCATAAAGACCGCGCGCAAGACGTGAAAAAAGCCGTGGCCGCGCTGAAGGCCAAAGGCGCCAAACAAGCTGAGACTCTACCGCGCGATTATCGACCTTGGGGCTGGTTTGAGAGCCTCGTTGTGGGATCACGTTTTCAGGTGAAGCGTATTGTCGTTCATCCCGGTGCCGCTCTCAGCCTACAAAGCCATCATCATCGTGCGGAACACTGGATCGTAGTCGAGGGCACTGCGCAGGTGACCGTAGGCGAAGAGGTGAAACTCGTGACCGAGAACCAGTCGGTCTATATCCCGCTTGGCGCGACCCACCGGATGGAGAACCCTGGAAAGGTGCCCATGGTGCTGATTGAAGTACAGACCGGCAGTTATCTTGGTGAAGATGACATCATTCGCTATGAGGATGTTTATGCGCGCGGGCAGGGGGCGAAGGGGTAACTCTTTACAAGGTGAGGAGCGGGAAATCGCAGACATGCTGTAAAGCGTGCATGACGCCGGTTCCTACGTGGTCGCGACTGCTCTGCCATGCTTCTGCCGGGGTAAACAATTGCTTCAGCGTGGCGATGGCGCTCGGCATTGTCACTGCGGTTTCACTGCCTCGCAGGGCATCCGCAATCCGCGCCGCGCCTTCGTCTGGCGTCATCCCCCATAGGTTCACCCAAGACCTCTCCGGTAAACCCAATTCATGGATGCGGTGCCCAGGGCTCGCCCAATAGATAGGTACCGCTCCGCAGGCAAAAGCGTCGAAGAACTTCTCGGAGATGTAGTCGGGGTGATGGGTGTTCTCAAGCGCACCCATCAAGCGAGTACGCCCATCTAGGCGGGTCAGTTTGTCCATGTGCCAGTCGGTGGTTAGTTCAAAACGGCTTTGGCCACCCTGCCAGCTTTGGCCCAAGCGTTCGACCACACCAATGGTACACGCCTCAGCTAGATCAGTGCGCCATGAACAAAGACCGGTCAGATCTGCCTCGGGCCATTCTACCCAGTGATGCCGCTCGGCGCGGCGTTCAAACATGAAGGCGACGTCGACGGGGCGGCGGGCGAAATCCTCTTGCCAGTCTTGCACGGTGCGCGCGGCATTTCGGGCGAAGCGGTGACGGTAGGCGTTGGCGAAACGATGGTTGGTCAGTAGGTAATAGGGATGTGTTGGAATTTATAGATATCGCTGGTGCAGTGATTGATCTGATGCACGGGCAGGGGGCCCCAGTCGGTCTCGACATAGATCACCGGGTCAAGCGGGCGGCCGCCCCAGATTGTATCCCAAAAGGGCTCTTCGGACAAAAGCACTACGGGGCGTTTGCGGGCGCGCCAGTCCTCAATTACTTCAAACGGTGCGTCTTGGATGTCGAGTACATGGGCCAAGACATAAATATCGGCAAGAGAGGGTCGGTCGACCAATTCGATCTTACCTTCAAAGAGCGGCCATAGTGCCGGATAGCTAAGCGGTGTGCGGTGGCTGTGCCGGCCCGTTTTGAATACTTTGATCACTCTATTTGGCCCATTAGAGACCGCGAAGGCGTGTATAGAGGCTGCGCAGATAATCCGGCCCCGGTAGGGCGAGGTCGAGATCTTGGCGCAGCCTGCCATACGCGCGTGCCAGAATATCGGTGCGGTACTGTTGCTGGGCGGATATCTGCAGGCTCAACTCGGCCTTGGCGCCTAAGCTACCGTCTTTGATCTGCGCATCCAGCAGACACGCAAAGGCACCGGGCTGCTGGGACATGTTTCTTCTGACCGGCCGCGGCAGGTGGGCGACGATATTTGGCAGCGTATTAAGAATAAAGGATGTCTCGGCAGGGGGGCAAAGTGTAAGCTGTTCATCTAGAAAGGGCATCCATTCCGCAAGGCATGCGGCCCGTTCGCTTTTGGGCTGTGCCGCAAGGGCTTCGGCAAAGCTCAACATCGCTGGGGCCGGATTGCTGGGGGCATACAGATGCATCAAAACGGGGCAGGCGCGGCCATCAGTTCGGTGCTTTGCGTTAGGGCGCGTTCATAAACGCCCTGTCGTCTGCCAATGGTGGCCATGTGGCGAGGCGGGCCAGCCAGTCGGCGGTTCTGAAGATTAGCCGCCGCGGATCTGGCAAGAGGTTCGCGCAATCGCTGATTGAGGGTCGCTGCGGCAGAGCTTCAAGCAGAGCGCTATCGCTACGGGCAGGGGTGGTCGGCATCAGCGAGCCACCAAGCACTATGAAGTAGGCAAAGATCGGGGTCTCTTGCTGCAATGTCCTGCGCAGGGCGCGGAAAGCTTCGGGCTGCAGGCGGTCCGTTGGGGCCAGCGCCATGGTGTAGTCCGTTTCGGCCATCTCTAGCGCCAGCCGCAGAAGGTCGCTTCGGTTGCCTACGGGGCTATCGGTGCGGATGATGTGTGCAGAATGCGTCGCCGCGAAAGTCTGGAGGCGCGCGAAGGTGCTGTCATCGCCTGCATGAAAGACCAGTAGGGCGTCTTCTGGTCCTTTGGCCTGCACCAGAGCGTCTAGAGTCAGATCAAGATCTGGGCCTTCGTTTTCTGTGGTCATGACAAAGGTCAGCATGGCAGCCGCCCACCTGTCATTTGCAGGCCAATATGCAGGGCAAGAACGGGGTCTTGGTGGATCAATTGTGCCTCTTCCTGTGGACCAAGTGTAGCTTGCCAAAACCGCTGTATAGAGACGAGAAGCTCGTCATGCCACCTTGGATCAATATGGTAGTAGATCCAGTCGAAAAGTCCGCTGGTGAAGGTCTGAAAGGCCAACCGTAGGGCGGCTGGCAGGCGGGCGCTGACCTTTTGCAGGGAGGTGATGGCACCGATCCGCTCGCGCCCACGGAAGTTGGTCATTCGGCCACCACCGGGCGATACAGTATGTGTGGCACAGATGCGGTCTGACGCCAGAATAGTACTTGCTTTGGCAAAGCTTTCCCAATGTGGGGCGATATCTTCGTGGAGCATGAGATCGGGAAAACTGATCCCAGCCTCACGCAGAAAACCAGTACGGTAAATCTTGTTCCAAGGGTAGTTGGCGGTCTGAGCCAGCCAAGCTACGGCCTGTCCTGTCACGGGCGTAAGGTGTTGCCCACCCATGCCTGCCAGCCGCCAAAGCGCATCGTCATTGGGCATTTGGTGCCAGCGCCCCCGTGCGATCTGACGCGTGTCAGCATGGCGGAATAAACAAAAGTCAAAATCACGCCCCGCCAGATCGCGCCAAAGCGGGATGATCTGGGGCGTGATCATATCGTCACTGTCAAAGAACAACACATGGTCGGTTTCGATCTCGGCCAGCCCAATATTGCGGGCGGGGCCGGGGCCGGTGGCCGTGTCTTGTCGGATGATTTGGGCCAGCTCCGAGGCAACCGGCTCTGCCGAGCCGTCATCAACCACGACGATCTGGTCAAACACCCCCAGTTTACCGGCTTCCGCCAGAAGCTGGTCTAACGCGACATGATCGTCACGTACGGGAATGACCAGACCAAGGCTCATGGCGATCAGACGACGAAAAGGCGCAGGTCGATGAAGGACAGGCGGAAATTGGAGGTAGGCAGGAAGAAAATCAGCTCACGCCAGGCCGCTTCCATCGGCATTGGCTCGCGGTAGTGGACCGGGATCGCATCAACATGGCTGGCCTCTTCGGGGCGAAACAGCAGATGCTTGTCGAAAAAATAGTCGGAAAAACCGTCCGGTCCGCCCGAGCGTATGCAGGCACGGGCCACGAAAACTTCAGGCGCGGCAATACGGGCGGCAAAGCCGATGCTGCCCACATGGTGCAGTTTCTCAGCCGGGAGCCGCACATGCAGCCCACACCAGCCGCCCTGGCCGTGAGTCTGGGCCTCCATTTCCAGAACGCGCCCTCGGGCGAACTGTAGCGCCCCGTCAGCCCCAAGGCAGGATCGGCATGAAGGTCCAGTCCCGGCAAGAAATGCAGATCTGTGGCCAGATCTCCTTCGCGGGTTTCATGGCGCATAATGGCAAGAGCGTGATTGGCTTGCCCATCGGGGCCGAGAGCGATGTTATCCATTTTCTTCCTCTTAAGAGACTGAAGGGATTTAGAAAGCAGATGCGCCGGAATATCAACCACTGCGGGCAGGCTGTTGGGCTTTGGATTACTTCAACGTTGCGAGATAGCTGCCATAGTCATTCTTGGTGAACATCTCGGCACGCTCTGCAAGGGCCTCTTCGCTGATCCAACCATTTTTAAAGGCGATCTCTTCCAGACAACCGGTTTGCAAACCCTGTCGTTCGGTCAACGTGCGGACAAAATTTCCCGCGTCCAACAGGCTGCCATGGGTGCCGGTATCCAGCCAAGCATAGCCGCGCCCCATGCGTTCAACCTGCAATTTGCCCGCCCGTAGATACATCTCAAGCAGTGAGGTGATCTCCAATTCACCCGCGCCGATGGCTTAACCTCTGCTGCACGTTTCGGCGCATCTCCGTCGAGGAAATAGAGGCCCGTTACCGCGTAGTTCGAGGGCGGCACATCGGGTTTTTCGATGATCGCTCGGGCTTTGCCATCCGCATCAAAGCCGACGACCCCGTAACGTTTTGGGTCAGAGACGTGATAGCCAAACACCGTCCCCCCTTCGATGCGCGCATCTGCGGCGGCCAGCATATCCGGCAACCCGTGGCCGAAAAAGATGTTGTCCCCCAGCACCATGGCCGATGGCGCACCGGCAAGAAAGTCTTCGGCCAGCAGATAGGCTTGGGCCAGACCATCGGGATTTTCCTGCACGATGTAGGTCAGGTTGATCCCCATTGGCTGCCGTCGCCCAATGTCCGGATGAATTGTTCTTGATCCTGCGGCGTAGTGATCATGGCGATGTCACGGATGCCCCCGAGCATGAGAACCGAGAGCGGGTAGTAGATCATCGGCTTGTCGTAGATCGGCAGCAGTTGCTTCGAAATTCCCATGGTGATGGGGTATAGCCGTGTGCCAGATCCTCCAGCGAGAATGATGCCTTTGCGTTTGCTCATGATCGGGCTCCAAGGTCTTTGAGTATATCTGTGAGCGTCTCACGCCAGTCGGGCCGCGGGATGTCGAAAATGGTCTCAGTGGCGCGACAATCCAGACGGGAATTCAGCGGTCTTTGGGCCGGGGTTGGATACTCGGAAGAGGGGATGTCCGTTACCGTGCAATCAAGCTGTGACCGCGCGAAAATTTCACGGGCGAAATCGGCCCAGCTGACATCCGGCGCGCCGGAGAAATGGTAGGTTCCGCTTTTGGTTGGGTCGCTCATCAATTGCCGCGCAATGGCATGACAGGCGGCAGCGATCTCGGCAGCGTCGGTGGGGCCGCCGATCTGGTCGGCGACAATGTTAAGCGCGTCACGCTCTGCCCCGAGCCGCAGCATGGTTTTGACGAAGTTCGACCCATGGGGCGAAACCACCCAAGAGGTGCGCAGGATGGCATGGGTGCCCCGCGCCGTTCTTACCGCCTGCTCTCCGGCCAGTTTGCTGCGGCCATAAGCGCCAAGAGGGGCGGTTCGATCCTCCGGCTGCCATGGCAAGTCGCCGCCGCCGTCGAAGACGTAATCGGTCGAAATCTGGACGAAGGGGATGGCCAGTGCCGCACAAGCACGGGCCATGGCACCGGGGGCCGCCCCGTTGATCGTGGTGGCGCGCAGTTCTTCCTCTTCCGCCTCGTCGACAGCCGTATAGGCCGCCGCATTGATTACCGCCTCGGGACGCTTTCTGTGGATCAGGGCGGCGCAGGCCTCTGAGTTTTCGAGATCGGCGGCGTCACGGCCGTAACATTCCGTTCCCTCCAAGGCGGCGAGTTCGCGCGCGACCTGACCCGTTTTGCCGAAGACGAGGATGGTCATGTGCTCACCCCTTGGTGCCAAGCCGTTGGCCCACGCCATCGCGGTTCTGCAGCGCGCGCCACCAGTCCTCATTATCGAGATACCATTGTACGGTCCGCTCCAGCCCTTCTTCGACCGTCACCGACGGGCGCCAGCCCAGTTCATCACGGATACGGCTGGGGTCAATGGCATAGCGCAGGTCATGGCCCGCTCGATCCTGCACAAAGGTGATCTGATCGGCGTAGGGCGCATCTTTGGGGCGCTTTTGATCGAGAATGCTGCATATGGTTTTCACAAGGTCGATGTTGCGCGCCTCGTTCTCGCCGCCGATGTTGTAGCTGCGGCCCAAATCGCCTTTCTCCAGCACCAGCAGCAGCGCGTCGGCGTGGTCTTCTACATAGAGCCAGTCGCGCACGTTCAGCCCTTGACCGTAGACTGGGATCGGCTTGCCTGCCAAGGCGTTCAAGATCACCACCGGCACCAGTTTTTCAGGAAAGTGGAAGGGCCCGTAATTGTTGGAGCAGTTCGTCAACACGACCGGCAGACCATAGGTCTCATGCCATGCGCGGACCAGATGATCGCTAGAGGCTTTGGAGGCGGAGTAGGGCGAGCGCGGGTCATAAGGCGTGTCTTCGGTGAACATGCCATCTGGCCCGAGGGAGCCATAGACCTCATCCGTCGAGATGTGGTGAAAGCGGAACCCTCCCGGCTTGCCCTGCGCCACCCAATAGCTCCGCGCGGCTTCGAGCATGTTGTAGGTGCCGGTGATATTGGTCTCGATGAAATCCCCGGGTCCGTCGATTGAGCGGTCCACATGGCTTTCCGCGGCCAGATGCATCACCGCGTCTGGCTGGTGTGCCACTAGAATACGATCCAGCCCCACACGGTCGCGAATGTCGGCATGCTCAAAGGAGTAGAGCGGATCATCCGCTACGCTGGCGAGATTTTCGAGACAACCCGCATAGGTCAACGCATCGAGGTTGACGACCTCATGCCCCGCGCCACCGCCAGCCGCACCACTGCTGAGCCGATAAAGCCCGCGCCGCCCGTCACCAGAATCTTCATGTCGTTTTCCCATAGGTAAATGGGCTGTCGAAAGCCGCCCAATGAGCGGCCTTGGCGTCTTTGTCAGAGAGGATTGCCTCCCCGTCTATGCCCCAATCGATGCCAATATCAGGGTCGTCAAAACGCACAGCCCCATCGCATTCGGGCGCATAGTAATCGGTGCATTTATAAATGATCTCTGTATCAGGCGCGCGCGTCGCAAAGCCGTGCAAAAAACCTTTGGGGATCAGCAGTTGCAATCCATTCTCAGCGGTCAAGTCATAGCCGACCCATTGGCCATAGGTCGGACTGCCCTTGCGGATATCCACCGCCACATCGAACAGCGCGCCTCGCCCACAGCGCACCAGCTTGTCCTGCGCGTGGGGCGGGGCCTGAAAATGCAATCCGCGCACGGTCCCCACGGCGGCAGAGAGCGAGTGGTTGTCCTGCACGAAATCAAGGGTGATCCCATGTTCCGCCAGTCTCTTGTGGTTCCAGCTTTCTGAAAAGAACCCACGTGCATCGCCGAACCTCGCGGGTTTTAACAAGAGGACCCCCGGTAGGGCGGTTTGGGTTACTTGCATGGCGGCGTGATCCTTGAAGGTTTCACACTTTCCATAGCAAGCAATAGAGTCGGTGTCATGGGATGGAATAAGAGGGCGCGTTTGCAAACCAGCAGAACAAGCCCTTTCTGCCAGTAACGCTTACATTAACCCCTCTTTCTTCAGGAATTTGCTTTGAAAGCTCCAGCTTTTGCTGGCCATGTCTGTCATAGAAAATGAAACTGGTGTATCGCCTCTTAGAAAATGCCTTTTTAGAGAATGCCCTTTATGACCACGACAGCCCTGACCCACCTGCAGCGCCTTGAGGCGGAGAGCATTCACATCCTACGAGAGGTTGCCGCGGAAGCCGAAAACCCCGTGATGCTTTACAGCGTTGGCAAAGACAGCGCCGTCATGCTGCATCTGGCAAAGAAAGCTTTCTATCCGGCACCGCCGCCCTTTCCGCTGCTGCATGTCGATACGACGTGGAAGTTTCAGGACATGTATGCGCTTCGGGACCGCGCAGCGAGCGAGGCCGGGATGGAGTTGCTGGTGCATCAAAACCCGAAGCGGCAGAGCAGGGGATCAACCCATTCGACCACGGCGCGCTGCATACTGACATGTGGAAAACCGAAGGCCTGAAGCAGGCACTCGACAAGCACGGTTTTGATGTGGCTTTCGGCGGTGCGCGTCGCGATGAGGAGAAATCCCGCGCCAAGGAGCGCGTCTTTTCTTTCCGCTCGGCAAACCACCGGTGGGATCCCAAAAACCAGCGCCCGGAGCTCTGGCGGCTTTACAATGCTCGCAAAGTCAAGGGCGAAAGCGTCCGCGTCTTCCCGATCTCGAACTGGACCGAGTTGGACATCTGGCAGTATATCCACCTTGAGGGGATTGAGATCGTTCCGCTGTATTTCTCGGCGCCGCGGCCCACTGTCACGCGCGATGGGATGATCCTTATGGTGGATGACGACCGTTTCCCGCTAGAGCCGGGTGAGGCGCCTGAAATGCGCTCGATCCGCTTTCGCACCCTGGGCTGTTACCCCTGACCGGCGCGGTGGAGAGCGAGGCAAAAACGCTGCCCGAGGTCATTCAGGAAATGCTGCTAACCACCACATCTGAGCGGCAGGGGCGTGCGATCGACCATGATCAGGCGGCCTCGATGGAGAAAAAGAAGCAAGAAGGTTATTTCTGACGCTTCCTTTCTTTTCCGGCCCTTCCATTTAAGCAGAGACATTGCCCCATGACCGCCCAAAATCCGACCTATAAGACCGACGCCCTTATTGCCGAAGACATCGACGCCTATCTGGAATTGCACCAGCATAAAACCATGCTGCGCTTTATCACCTGTGGCTCTGTCGATGATGGCAAATCCACACTGATCGGGCGGCTGCTTTACGACAGCAAGATGATCTTTGAGGACCAACTGGCGACCCTTGAGGCTGACAGCAAGCGTGTTGGCACCCAAGGGCAGGATATCGATTTCGCCCTGTTGGTGGATGGTCTGGCGGCGGAGCGGGAGCAGGGCATCACCATCGACGTCGCCTACCGTTTCTTCTCGACCGAGAAGCGCAAGTTCATCGTGGCCGACACGCCGGGCCACGAACAATATACTCGCAATATGGTCACCGGCGCCTCGACTGCCGACCTTGCAGTGATCTTGATAGATGCGCGCAAAGGCGTGCTGACCCAAACCCGTCGCCACAGCTATCTCGTGCATCTGTTGGGCATCCGACATGTCGTGTTGGCCGTCAACAAGATGGACCTCGTGGATTACGATCAAGCCACCTATGACCAGATTGTCGAGGATTACCGGACATTCGCTGAAAGCATCGGGCTCTCCGATTTCACGGCCATTCCGATCTCGGGCTACAAGGGCGACAATATCACGGGCCCGAGCGAGAATACCCCTTGGTACAAAGGCCCGGCGCTCCTGCCGCATTTGGAGGCGGTGACGCTAGAAAGCACAGTCGAGCAATCTGAACCCTTCCGGATGCCAGTACAATGGGTGAACCGGCCCAATCTCGATTTCCGCGGTTTCGCGGGCCTTATCGCCAGCGGGCAGCTGCGCCCGGGTGATCCGGTCCGCGTCTTGCCCTCGGGCAAGACCTCGACCATCGGGCGGATCGTCAATCTGGATGGTGACCGGGAACTCGCCGTTGCGGGGGAGTCGGTGACCGTAACCTTGGCGGATGAAATCGACTGTTCGCGAGGGCAGGTGATCGTGGCAGCACAGTCCCCGCTCGAAGTGGCGGACCAGTTCGAAACCACGCTCGTTTGGATGGACGATGCCGAACTGGTTCCGGGGCGCGCCTATGCCCTTAAAATCGGGGCGCAAACGGTGTCGGCGACCGTTCAGCAGCCTAAACATGAGGTCAACGTCAACACTCAGGAACATATCGCGACAAAGACCTTGGAGTTGAACGCCATCGGGGTCGCAAACATCACGACTGACCGCGAAATCCCCTTTGCTCCTTACAGCGAGAACCGAGAGCTGGGCGGCTTCATCCTGATCGACCGGATCACAAATCGCACTGTGGCCGCTGGCATGATCAATTTCGCGCTGCGCCGCGCTCAGAACATTCATTGGCAGGCCACGGATATTGGCCGTGACCACCATGCATCGATGAAACACCAAAAGCCTGCGGTGCTTTGGCTTACCGGGCTTTCCGGGTCCGGCAAGTCCACGATCGCCAATGTCATCGAGAAAAAGCTCGCCCGAATGAACCGTCACACCTTCCTTCTGGACGGCGACAACGTGCGCCACGGGTTGAACAAGGATTTGGGCTTTACCGAAACCGACCGGGTCGAGAACATCCGCCGGGTGGGTGAGGTGGCAAAGTTGATGACGGATGCCGGTCTCATCGTCATTACCGCCTTCATTTCGCCCTACCGTTCGGAACGGGACATGGTGCGCAACATGATGCAGCCCGGCGAATTTATCGAAGTTTTCGTCGACACACCGCTCGACGTGGCTGAGAGCCGGGACGTGAAAGGGCTTTATGCCAAGGCGCGCGCTGGTGAGTTGAAGAACTTCACCGGGATCGATGCGCCCTATGAGGCGCCGGAAGCGCCGGAGTTGCGCATCGATACAACGGAGCTAAGCGCGGAAGAAGCGGCTGATTTGATTATTGAGAGGTTGATCCCAGAGCACTAATTCCTGACCTCCAATGACACCTGAACGGCGGCATTTGTAGGTACGAGCTAACCCTAGCCTCCATGCCTGTGCCCTGCTCCCCAACGTTGGACCACCGGAAGCTGGATTTTCCCGGCCGTTTCACGATGACGGGCTGGTGACGCCATCGGGATAATGCATGGTGATCGGGACGTTGTATCCGATCGCGCTGTGGGGACGATCCTCGTTGTAGTGCCGACGCCAACCTTCCAACTTTTCACGGGCGTCGGCAAGGCTCATGAACCAGTGTGCGTTCAAGCACTCCGATCGAAGCTTGCTGTTGAAGGCTTCGATGAACCCATTGTCCGTCGGCTTACCTGGCCGTGAGAAGTCCAGCGTGACGTCGTTGGCATATGCCCAGAGATCGAGATCCCGAGAGATAAATTCGCTGCCATTATCGACACGAATGGTGTTCGGACAGCCGATCCTGCCGCAGACTTCTTCAAGCCTTTGAACCACGTCCTCGCCGCGGTAGCTGAACCGCGGTGTGAACGGCGGAGCAATACTCGGCCACGGTAGCGACGGCATAGTGTTGTCGCGGGCGGCGTAAAAGTCGTCCACTTTTGCCCTTTCGGATTTCGGGAGGGCTTGGGGATATACACCGTGGACTTGTATTTGAAGGTGCGTCACGCTCATTTCCAGGATGGATTGAGCGGGCGTCAGATTGCCCGGGATTTTGGGATCAGCCGGGACAGTGTTGCGAAGATGTTGGCCTATTCGGAACCGCCGGGATATCGGCGGACAGCGCCGATCAGGCGCCCGAAGCTGGATGCGTTCACCAGCCAGATGGACCAATGGCTTGCTGAAGACAGGAGCCGCCCTCGCAAGCAGCGTCACACCGCCAAGCGTATTTTCGAGCGGTTGCGGGACGAGTGCGGTTTTGATGGCAGCTACACCATCGTCAAGGATTACGTTCGAGACCGGAAGCGGACCGGCAAGGAGATGTTCGTGCCGCTGAGCCATCCGCCCGGTCATGCACAGGCCGATTTTGGTGAAGCGCTTGTCGTGATCGGCGGCGTCGAGCAGAAGGCACACTTCTTTGCCCTCGATCTGCCGCACAGCGATGCATGCTACATCCGGGCCTATCCTGCGGCCAATACCGAGGCGTGGCTTGACGGCCATGTCCATGCCTTTGCGTTCTTCGGCGCGGTTCCCCAGTCGGTTCTTTATGACAATGACCGCTGCCTGGTAGCCCGGATTCTGCCGGATGGCTCCCGGCAAAGAACCCAGCGGTTCAGCGCGATGTTGTCGCATTACGTGATCCGGGACCGCTATGGCCGTCCCGGCAAGGGCAATGACAAAGGGGCCGTGGAGGGGCTGGTCGGCTACGGACGTCGCAACTTCATGGTGCCGATCCCGTCCTTTCCGGACTGGCACGCGTTCAACGCTCACCTGGAAGAGCAGTGCCGCAAGCGCCAGGGTGATGTTCTGCGTGGCCACAAGGTCAGCATCGGGGAACGGCTGAAGGCCGATCTCGCGGCGATGCGGGATTTGCCCGGCACTCCCTTTGAGGCCTGTGAGTTGCAAAGTGGCCAGGTCACATCGACATCGGTGGTGCGTTATCGCGGCAATGATTACTCGGTGCCGGTTGCCTACGGCCACCGTGCGGTCTGGATCAAGGGCTTCGTGACCCGGGTTGTCATCGGCTGCGGCGCCGAGGTGATCGCTGAGCATTCGCGCTCCTATGACACCGGCGACATGGTGTTTGATCCACTGCATTACCTGGCGCTGATCGAACGCAAGATCATGTCCTTCGATCAGGCCGCGCCTCTGCAGGGCTGGGAGTTGCCCGAAGCGTTCAAAACCCTGCGCCGACTGCTGGAAGCCCGGCAGGGAAAGGCCGGCAAGCGCGAGTATGTGCAGGTCCTGCGCCTTCTGGAGCGCTTCGAGATTGACGTGCTGCATCTTGCCGTCAAAGATGCCCTGCGAATGGGAGCGGTCAGCTTCGATGCAATCAAGCACCTGATCTTGTGCAGGGTCGAGCAAAGGCCTCCGAGGCTGGATCTGGATGTCTATCCCTTCCTGCCCAGAACCAACATCACCACCACCTCCGCCGCATCCTACATGAGCCTGCTGGCAGGAGGTGGGGCATGACGGATGCACCCGAACTGCTGCTGGCCCACCATCTCAAAACGCTTCGGCTGCCCACGTTCCTGCGTGAACATGACAAGCAGGCCCGTATCTGCGCCGCTGAAGGCGTAGATCACGTGCGTTACCTGGCCCGGCTGACCGAGCTGGAACTGATCGACCGGGAACGGCGCATGGTGGAACGCCGGATCAAGGCCGCAAAGTTCCCGACCATCAAAAGCCTGGACAGCTTCGACTTCAAGGCGATCCCGTCGCTCAACAAGATGATGGTGCTGGAGCTGGCGCGCTGCGAATGGATCGAACGCAAGGAGAATGTGATCGCGCTCGGTCCCTCCGGCACCGGCAAGACCCATGTCGCCCTCGGGCTGGGACTGGCTGCCTGCCAGAAAGGATTGCCTGTCGCCTTCGTGACCGCCGCAGCCCTCGTGCACGAGATGATGGAGGCCCGCGACGAAAAACGCCTCCTGCAACTCCAGCGCAAACTCGCCAAGGTCAAACTGCTGATCATCGACGAGCTGGGATTCGTCCCCTTGAGCAAAACCGGCGCCGAGCTTCTGTTCGAGCTGATCTCACAGCGCTACGAGCGAGGGTCGACCCTGATCACAAGCAACCTGCCCTTCGAGGAGTGGACCGAAACCTTCGGCACCGAACGCCTGACCGGCGCGCTGCTGGACCGGCTGACACACCACGTCAACATCCTCGAGATGAACGGCGAAAGCTACCGCCTCAATCAAAGCCGCGCCCGCCTCGCCGCCGCTAACAAATGAACCTCACAGAATTGGCCTGACGGCCAATGCGCCTTGGACCGGGCTTGCTATATGAGGGCCGCACGCTCCAAGGCGCTCGCCCCAAACTGGCCGACTTTTGCTCCGCCACAATGGCCGAATTTTACTCCGCCATTGACACAGAAATGTCACTGGGTTTGCAAAGCAGGAATGTCACTACTGGGCGCGACGGTAGCAAGGCTTTGCAGCCCGGAGACCCCACATATCGAAGGGCCGAAAAGCCTTGCGGGGATTGGCTTAGAGACCCAGCTTCCGTTGTTCGGTCTGATTGTAGAATGCTCTGACGCCGTCTTCGCGCACGATCTTTTCAAAGGCACGCCACGCAAGGACATCACCAAAGAAGGGCGGATTGTCTGAAATCGTCAACGTGCCGAATTGGTTCTCAACTGACAGGATCCAGCCGGGATCGATGCTGGTCTTGTAAATCTCGACGTCAAAGTGATGCCCGTCGATGGTGACGGTCTGGGTGTATTCGGAAAAGATGATCTCTGGCTCGTCCTCAGTCATACCGTCGATTTTGGCCTATTCCGCCGCCTGCGCAATCTTCTTCTTGGCTTTCGATCCTGAGGGCCTGCCAGGACGCCGCCCATTCGGTTTATAACCCATCTTCTCGGAATTTGTCCGCACCTTCGGCTTTGGCGGCGCGGCGTCCTGCATCTCCTTGATGTGTTCCAGAACTGCGCTCAGGTTTTTGTTGCTGGTGATTGCCGCATGGGTGACGCGCTGATCCATGTCGAAGACTGTGTAGGGCAGGGAGCGGCCTTTGGAGCGCACCTCGAACCGGCCATCAACAAAGGCGTAGGTGTCCACGTATTTGCCAACCAGCCCGCGCGTGATGTCACTCTCTTCGAGCATGATCCGCTTGCGGTCGTAGGAGAACGTTAACTGCCTGCCGACATAGCGGTTCTCGCGCCAGCACAGCACATCTGCCAGCCGATCCGGTTCGACATTGAGCGCGCGATGCAGGTTGTCCGACCTGGCCGGGGCCTTGGCGAACCTGGCGTTGTGGCGGTCTTTGAAGCCTTGCAAATAGGCGTTTCCAGCTTCCATGTCTGAAATGCCCGCGATGCGCAGTTCCTTGACCAGCCGATCCTGCAACGTGCGGTTGGCGCGTTCGACACGGCCTTTGGCCTGGCTCGAATTGGCGCAGAGAATCTCGATGTTCAGCTCACTCAGCGCCCGACCAAACTGGGTGATCCGCGCACCACCCTTGGCGTCCTCTTTGGAGACACGGAACACCGTGTGCTTGTCAGAATAGAACGCGACCGGGCGACCGTGTTTGTGCAGATAGCTTTCCAAAGCTTCAAAGTAGCTGAACGTGCTCTCTGTCTTCACAAACCGCAGTTCCATGAGCGTGCTGGTCGCGTCATCGATGAACACAAGCAGGGTGCAAGGTGGTGCGCGGTCTTCAAACCAGCGATGGTCCGAGCCGTCGATCTGGATCAGCTCACCGAAGCATTCCCGGCGCAGGCGAGGTTGATGAAACTGGCGGCGCTGCTTGCGAGACAGCCAGATGCCATCTTCAACCATCCACTTGCGCACCGTCTCACGCGAGACCTTTAACCCATGATGTTCGGCCAACATCTCAGCCGCAAGCGTCGGCCCGAAGTCCGGATAATGTTCCTTGATGACGGTCAGCGCATAATCGCGTTTGGCTGAGTGGATTTGGTTGTTCGGCGCGCGCCCACGCGACTTGTGCCGGATCGCAGATGCACCGTCCTGGCGATACCGCTTCAAAAGCCGAAACACTTGCCGCCGTGTCAGGTCCAGCATGTTCGCCGCGTTGTCGACGCTCAGCCGCGCATCATCGACCTGCGCCAAAACCTCAACCCGGTTCAACTCGCGCTCGCTCATCGTCACCCATCCCATGTCCACTAATCCTCGCTACCGTATGCAAGGAGAGTGACACTTCTGCTTTGCCGATGGGTGACATTACTGCTTTGCGGCTACAGCCAAAAACCCAATAATACTGATTATGTGAAATAAGTACAAAAACGTTAGGCGCCGTGGCATATTTCTTCTTAGCTAGCTACCCTCTGACATGACCAGCCAGCCCCTTCTTTACGAAAGCTGAGCGGCACCTGAAGGCCCAATCTTCAAATTTTGCTCGATCATCTGGGTTCGAGGAAAGCCCCGTAACTTGCCCCTAATGTTAACATTCTTACCTTTTTGTCACCTTGGCAGTTTTCCAATGATCAATACAAATTGTTGCCAATGGTAATTATATAAAGAATTGATTTAATTAGATTTTAATGGCCGCGAGCTCCGATATTTCAATCCTATACACCCACCATTTAGGAGGGATTGCCAAATTCATGCTCATTATTGAAATATCCATATTAAACTGAACAATTTGCCTCAATCAACCGGTAGGGGACGCTATGAAATTGACGGGAGTGGTGCCAGCTGAGAAAGGTTTCTGATAAGGTTGTATGGAAAATTGCGCTGACCGTACTCTGGAAAAATTGAAGCAAAATGTCCTGTTTTTGCGCCCGATTTTTTGCGCTAAGCAAAGGATTCTTTACCTCTACACTTGAGAGTAATAGAATTATACCTTTGTTTTTATTGATTATTTGATGGTCTGCCAAGCTTACCAGACTACTCCACCCGCCCCCAGATCGAGAGATACCCTAATCTAACCTCATTTGCGAAGTATCCACATTGAAATAAACATTTCGCCTAGCTCAAGCGCCTGCGGAAGTTATACTTAGCCTCGGGCTGACCTGCCGCGGGATTTTTCCTCCACTATCGATTAGAGTCCGGCCCAACTTGAGGACGGACAATGAAGCGAACGAGATTTACGGACGAGCAGATCATCGGTATCCTGACGGAGCACGAGGCGGGCGCGAAGTGCGCGGACCTGTGTCGCAAGCACGGCATGTCTGAAGGCACCTTCTATAATTGGAAGGCCAAGTTCGGCGGCATGACAGTGTCGGAGGCCAAGCGTCTGAAAGCGCTCGAAGATGAGAACGCGAAGTTGAAGAAGCTGCTTGCCGAGCAGATGCTGGATCTCGCGGCGATTAAAGAGCTGGTTTCAAAAAAGTGGTGACGCCTGCCGTGAAGCGCGAGGCGGTCGCGCATCTGAAGGCCCGCTTCGGGCTGTCGGAACGGCGGGCGTGCCGGATAGCCGGAGCGGATCGCAAGATGGTGCGCTACCGATCACAGCGTGCGCCTGACACTGTGCTACGTGGCAGGCTGCGCGAGTTGGCCAATGAGCGACGTCGGTTCGGCTATCGGCGGCTCTTCGTGCTGCTGCGCCGCGAGGGCGAGCCATCCGGCATTAACCGCATCTATCGGCTCTATCGCGAGGAGGGACTGACGGTGCGCAAGCGGAAGGCCCGGCGCAAGGCTGTCGGGGCGCGGGCGCCGATCCTGGCTGAGGCGCAGCCCAATGCACGTTGGTCGCTGGATTTCGTTCACGACCAATTCGCGAATGGACAGCGCTTCCGGGTGCTAAACGTGGTCGACGATGTTACCCGTGAATGCCTGGCGTCGATCCCGGACACTTCGATCTCGGGACGCCGGGTAGCGCGCGAGCTGACGGCTCTGATCGAGCGCCGCGGGAAGCCGGGGATGATTGTCTCCGACAATGGGACGGAACTGACTTCGAATGCGATCCTGCGGTGGTGTTCCGAGCACCGGGTCGAATGGCACTACATCGCGCCGGGCAAGCCCATGCAGAACGGCTTCGTGGAAAGTTTCAACGGGCGGATGCGCGACGAGCTGCTCAATGAGACCATGTTCCGTAACCTGCCTCATGCCCGCGTCGTGATCTCGACTTGGGCCACCGACTACAACACCGAACGCCCGCATTCAGCCTTGAATTACCAGACCCCGGCTGACTACGCGCGGACCCTGACCAACGCAATCGCCAGATGGCGTAAACACTAACCGGGCTCCGGTCGCGACTGGATGAAAGTTCAGTGGCAGGTCACGGCTGCCGAACTTGTTTGCTCGTCAGCGGCGATACCCAAACCATGTTCGGATCAAACCAGATTGTTAGAGAACCGCGACGTCTAACGCCTCGTTGTCAGTACTACATCTATATGTAACCAGAAAGTCTAGAAAGCTTCATGGCTCGCTCTCGCTTTTCATCAATAGAATCAAAATTTGCTTTTAACATGTCTTCTAGGCACTGAGTTGAGTTCAGCAGATCGAGCCAATCACTTCCAAGGTCACATACAGATTTATGTTTGACACTGTAGTAATCGTCTCCGGTAGCAACGTATGCTCCTTTAGCTCCAACCCGTGCAGCAAGCAAATGTAAGTGAAATCGCGTTGATATACATACGTCATTCTTCTTTATCGGCAGGCCGTTGCGCAACATATCAGTTTTTGTATAAACTCTAATATCTATACCTAAAGCCGCTTCGAGTTTCTTAAAAAAGACCTGATCGGGCCCATCATGGAACTGTAGATACTTTATATCGAATGTACCTTCGTACCCATCAATAAACTTAAGGATGCGGTTCAAAATTCTATCGTGTGATTCATCTCCTGCAAGATTTGATTGCACGCATATATTAATCGAAGTTTCAGTGTTTTCTGGAGAACCTTCAACACGAACAGGCGTTATAAACGTATCATCTGAACCAAAAACTATATTACTACAGGGATATTTCCGAGAAAATTCCTCGTAGCTTTCGATGTCCCGTACCTCAATCAGATCAAACCTAGATATAATTTCGTCCACAGACTGTCGGTTCTTCTGGAGTACGGGGGTCACCCCTACCCCAGTAGCTATAAGTGGAACATTCAAGGCAAATGAAATCTCGCTAAGTAACGCAGCCATTCCCCATGGCTCGGCATAACGCTTGTTCCAGTAACCCCCGCCAAAGAACTGAATCGCTTCAAGCTCGAGAAGGCGGCCTCTATGTTCCTCTGACGATAAAATATCAAGGGCGGCCTTCTTTCCCGCAAGTATGTTATGCTCAATATGATCCTCTGTAACACCCCTTAAGGTTTCGACCGCGCGGCGAAAAATTTCGTGAAAACCGGTTTCCAAGCTAAAGTTGCTGCTCGCAGAATAGAAGCTTTCAAGCCAACGGTCTGGTCGAACAACACACAAGCTCAAGTCTGCCCTATTGTCACCGTAGTAGCTGATCCAACGATCCAACATATAGTCATCGCCGAAGTTTCCACACCCGCCGAAGCCGTATAAAATTCTCCAAGACACCTTTTTTCCCTTCTGCGCGCTCAGTTTCTTAGCTGCCTTAAGGCGACTAGACCTTAGTATGTATAGGTTAATTCTTTTCTTTGCTACAACGCCAAATCCCGCACCAACTTATCAATTATACGCTTTCCGTTGTCTGAAAGCCCTTCGATTGAATTTGCAGCTTGAAGGCAACTTCCTAAATACTCCATATCTATACTCCCCGAATCTCTACTCTCGGGATATTCATCAAAGTTGGAATCAAATAATTTTGACCGCCCTAAAATATCACATAACACCTTGTTGCTTTGTGAAAACTTATGCATAAAAGAGATTGCCTCGTCTTTTGAGGGAAGAAATTTCTCGCTCTGCAAGCTGGAAGGTAAGTTTTTCCAAATTTTTTTTAGATCTTGAATGGATACACCGCATCTCTTCAACTTCCACATTAATCGGGATTCTTGCTCAGTAGCAGATTGGTTCAACAGAATTCTTTTGCGTCGTAGGCAATTAATACCAATCAGGTTATAGAAATCTTCAACTGTATCCTGGCCAACGAGGCTTGACCGATGGTAGATGCGAATTATAATTTCGGCTTTTGGGAAGGCATTGGACCATCTCAGGTATAATTTGTCGTAACTTAGATAAGTTTCCGCTGAAGCTCTCAGCTTGATGGGTAAAGGTGCGTCTTCAACCCCCATCAATATCATTTGCTGGGGAGTCTTAACTCCTTGGGACTTTAGTGAAACCGCCATTCTATCTTGACGGCGAAGGTATATAATAATTTTTATGTTTGCAAATATATCATTCAATCCGGCACTCAATTTACTTACGTCATAATCAGAAAGTAGGCTTAAATCTTCAGAGCTAATTATTGTATTTAGTTTGCTTTTGCGGAGATCCTGAAGGATTGTTTCGTACACTGGTTCAACAATTCCGAAATTGGCATCTCTTGTATAGCTCCAAGACACCATTCTATTCAGGTTTGGACCCGCATAGCGCTTTTTGAAATACTTTAATCCATGAAGTAACTGTAAGCGCCAACGATCTTTGGAAAGAGAGCTTTGAAGTGATGATGTGCCTGTCTTGTGTAGACCAATATGCAGATATAGGGTTCGATCGTTCTTACCGGCTCTGATATGCTGGTGGTCAGTTTTCGCATTTTGGGAAAGCGTGGGGCCCAATCTATTTTGGGTCATATTTTTTGCCTCATAGGTAGTTAGCTGACGCGTTTAGCCCTGGCTAATGCTACGCCGGCCATTGTTAGTTCTTTATGAAGCCAGGTTGGCCCTAAACTGATTGAGTACTTGGCCCAACTGGCTAGTCTGATTATGTGGCGCGTTGTCTGTGATTCAAGGCAGCGTTTTGTGGCCTTGTCCATTTGATTGCTAAAATAGCCGTAGAGCGCTACGTCGGAACGATCACCTATTCGGCTATAGCTAAGGCGCTTGGCGAGACTACGCGTTTGGGGAGTGTCGGCTAACTTAGCAATCAAATGGACAAGGAGGTTTGCCATATAAGTCTATGAATGGCATCTGCCAGCTGACAGACATCGCTGGTTCTCAGCACCAGAAGTCAGTATTCAGCGCTGGAAGGGCAGTTGATCGGGCTTACCTCATCAGGCTGTTGCTAATTTAGATTTGAGCATAGGAGGCCTGAATATTCCCGAAGAGGAAGCCCAAAACTGTTCTGTCAAATTAGACCACCTCTGTAGGTGAAACATAGCTTGTGGCTTTCGAAGGTGATCATCGGCGTTTCACTATCCGGCCTGCGGCTCTACGTCCCCATCTCAATACCGCTTTAATCGCCACAATAGTTGCCTCACCGGTCAATTTTTTTTTGTAGTTCAATTTGCCAGTTCGCCTTGAACGCGTCCCAATCGGC
This sequence comes from Sulfitobacter faviae, assembly GCF_029870955.1. Classification (NCBI taxonomy): domain Bacteria; kingdom Pseudomonadati; phylum Pseudomonadota; class Alphaproteobacteria; order Rhodobacterales; family Roseobacteraceae; genus Sulfitobacter; species Sulfitobacter faviae. The sequence goes on from NZ_PGFQ01000004.1 coordinate 39,195, forward strand.
GACAAGCCGGGGGTGGGGGCTGGGATAGGCTTCACGCACCTTGGGGAGCAGGTCTGTCAGATAACGTTTCTGCGGCCCGAAATAGAGATGAACGAAAGGGATATCTTCGCGAATTACGATGGTTTTATCGTTGGTGTCGCAATAGATATTCAGCATCTCTTCGTCGTCTACACCGCCCGTGGCAACCTTGGACCAAAGGTCGCGCTGAAACAGCATGACGTTGATGGAAAAGCGCACGCTAGGGTCGAATTCGACGGCGCCAAGACCGGCTGTCAGCGATTTGAACCGCTCCGGCTGCAAGGTGGTCTCTTCGTGAATCCAACGGGCCAGATGTGGGAATTGCCAGACGGTGCCCCAGCCGCCGGGATCGGCAGCACCGGGTTCTGTGATACGGAACTCTTGATAGCCGGGCACATATTCACCAGCTATATGGCTATGTTTCATGATCCCGGCGTAGGTGTCCTGCAATTCCGGCAGGCTGGTCAACCGGTGGAACCCATAGGGGTTATTGTTCACCAGACCACTGACATAGGCAATTTTGTCAGGGTCTTGCTCAGCATAGGTTTCGATCATCCCTTCAAGCCAGCCGGGGTGATGGGGAATGCGTCATCGTCCAACTTTAGGATGTATTCGGCGTCGATATGGTTTTCGATCGCGTCCTGGATGCCAAAAAATGCTGGCTGTGCCTTCATCGGGTTCAACCAATGTACCCGGCCGTAGTTCTGGCGGGAGGTGAACCGGCACATATCTTCGCAGATATCCGCCCCAGGCATCCCATGGCAATTAGACAGCAGGTAGATCGGCACCGACTGCGGGGTGGTGGCTAGAACCTGACTGATGGTGATGTCGAGCGCCTCGAAATCATTGCAGGTCAGGATGAGGATCGCTGTGTTTGAAAGGGAAATCATGAATTTGTCCTGCGGTCTTTATAGGCGCGTAGCAACCGCCCCCGGATGCAGTACAGCTTTGCGATAAGCAAGACGGCATGTAGGAAGCGGAAGGGTGCTGAAATCTCACGTTTGCGCAGATAGGCGGTATCGGTGAAGGGAACTACATCCAGATAGGCCCCCTGTGCGCGCGCGTGTAGCAATGGGTTGTTTTCCACGATTGGCAATGGATCAGGGGTCTTCCAAGCCGAAGGTTTGATCCAGTCGCGCAGCACGGCGCGAATGCGTGGCCGTTCGCCGCCCCCAAGGCGGGCCTGCGTCTCGGGCATGTCTGATACGTCCTCAGCGGTGGCCAAATCGGTCTTATCGTCCTTCGCCACCAGCCTGTCTTTTTCCGAAGGCGCCTTAGGGATCGGCAGCGGTTTGGAAGCCATGCCGCGGACATGTTTAAGCGTCTTGCCGATATCCGACTTTTGCAGGCGATCCGGCCCCGCCATAAAATCGGACAGGGCAGCGTTGAACATCCGTTGGCGGTCTGCCTGTAAGCTCAGCATCAGGTAGCCCGCGATCTGGAACAACTGCTTCGCCGATAGGCTCAGGCCCTCGGAATTGCGCGCCCGCAGGATCAGGTCATTGCGGATGTCATAGTAATAATAGGCGGGTGCGCCCTCCTCTCCGTGGGCCACGACAAGGTTGGGCGGCACGATCGTCGGCACATCCTGCGCCCGGCTTTCATAGCCGAACATGATGTCATCGCGTTTGATGAACTGTTTTTCGGGCATGGTGGGTGTTGGCCCGTTTAGGTCTACCATCAGACTCCACCAGCCGCTGAAATCAGCCTCGTAATAGCCGTAAACCCGGTGCCGATCCCATCCTTGTAGGTCAGAAAAGGGGTTGATCAGATCGATCCCAAAAGTGTGAGAGCCCGATACATTCGCTCCCTGCTCCTTCACGATCCGCTCAGGCACATTCAGGATCTCGGCCATCGTGCCCACATGCAAATTTTTTGCAAAACAGGAGATGGCATAAAGCCGGTCAATGAAATCGGTCAGGATCGCGATGTCATCATCCATGATGACAAAATGCCGGTACCCCTTTTCTTTGAAATGGGCATGACCCGCCAAGAAGCCGCCCGTACCGCCAACGTTTGGCAGCCCTTTGACCTCTGCCATCGCAAGGCCTTCGGGCAGCGGATCACCGTTGTTAACCACCAAAAGGTCCAGCACCCCGGCCGCATAGGCCGCACTCTGGGCCAATGTCTCAAGGTTGGGCAAAAGATAGGCCGCTTTATTGTAGGTCGTGATCGACACACCAAGCGGCTGCAGGATCTTGGGCTTGGGCGTGGTCCATGCCAACAAATCGATCGACAGGTCGCCTTCCCAACTCAGCTCGAAATAGAGCCTATAGGGTCTTTTGCTCAGCTTCACCGGGATCGCGATATCCGCCGCACCGGTTCCGACTTCCTCATGGATGAGGAGAGGGGCCATGTTGGCTGTTCGGCTCAAAATACGCAGCCGCCAATTGGACGCCGAAAAGCGCGCTAAACCAGTGACCGTCTTCAATCTGCAAATGCGGAAATAATGCTCAACGGGAAGAGCATTTAGGACAGTGTCATAACTGCGAATTTGGGTGTGGTTACTGGTAACGAAATGGGGGGCGGTCCGGTCGATGTAAGCCCCGTTGAGTTTGTCAGGGTTTCCGAACCTGTCGTCATCGACGCAACGCATCAAGATCAAATGATCTACGCTGTCGATATTGGTTGTCAGTGGAATTGTGGCTTTTGCTGATGGGGTCATTTAATCGGCTTTAAAATAAGAAATTGAAAGGAACCATGAACCATCGCCTGTAGCGATTATCCTGCCACCCTGATGCGGGTCAAGCGGCAGTTCATGCCAGCGCCGCCTCAGTATTGCCGATCTGCGCCAGATGGGCGCGCGCCACATCCAGCGCTTCGCGGATGGTCACATCCATGTCCAAATACCGATACGTGCCCAAACGCCCCACAAAGGTGACATTCTCTACCCCGGCTACCAGCGCTTCATATTCGTCCAGCAGGGCTTTTTCTTTTACCTGCCGGATCGGGTAATAGGGAATGTCGTCCTCCCCGCAGGCGCGCGAGAACTCACGGTAGCAGACCGACCCCTCATGCTCTTCCCAAGGCGCGAAATGCTTGTGCTCAGTGATGCGGGTATAGGGCACATCTTCTTCGCCGTAGTTCATCACGGCGCAGCCCTGATAATCGCCTTCATAGGTAAACCGTTCAAAGTCCAGCGTACGATACCCCAGACGCCCAAGTTCATAGTCAAAGAAACCGTCCAGCGGACCTGAGTAATACACATGGTCATAGTCGCTCACCTGATCACGGGTGAAGGTGGTGTTCAGATGCACAGTGATTGCAGGGTGGTCGAGGATACGCTCGACCATGGCGGTATAGCCGTTCTCTGGCATGCCTTGGAAACGGTGGAAGAAGTAGTTGTCATCGTAGTTGAAACGCACTGGCAAGCGCTTGAGGATCGAGGCGGGCAGGTCCTGTGGGCTCATGCCCCATTGTTTGATCGTATAGCCCTTAAAGAAAGCCTCATAAAGGTCGGGTCCGACAAAGCGCAGCGCCTGTTCTTCAAAAGTCTGAGGATCGGTGATTGTGGTGTCGGCCTGCCCTTCGATAAAGGCGCGCGCCTCATCCGGACGCAGGGTTTTACCGTAGAACTGGTTGATCGTATGCAAGTTAACTGGAAGGGAAAACACCTGCCCCTTGGACGTGGTTTTGACGCGGTTCTTATAGGGCAAGAAGGTCTCAAACTTGTTGACGTAATCCCAGACTTCTTCATCGTCGGTGTGGAAGATATGAGGCCCATAGACATGCACCATAACGCCTGTATCCGCATCACGCACCGTGTGGCAGTTACCGGCAATATGATCGCGGGCCTCTACAATTGTGATCTGATGACCCGCTTCGGCCAGTGTACGTCCAATGACCGCTCCGGACAGCCCAGCGCCAACGAGAAGAATATGCATTAAAAAAGTGACCTTGATTGCTATCGGCGGGTGCCAGTTGTGCCAGATGGTGACCGCAGACTATGTGCTGCAATCATGAAGGCGCGTACTGAATGTCATACCCAAAATCGGGGTACAAGGTAAAGTAGACCGCATGGCCGCCGATATCTGCTATACGCTAGGTTTTCGTGCATAGCTGCTAACAACACGTTGGGCCCGCCGTCTGAAGTCGAAGCCCTTGATCGGCTCTGGTGGCCAACATAACTTGCATCAAAACACATCAAGGCTGCTCAAGAGCTTCTTCCAGCTATTAAAGCGAGAGCGCATCAGGAGATAAATATCTCCCGCATCTTGAATCTTATAAACTTGCCTTTGCTGTGATCGCTAAAAAACGCCCTGCATTAACTACGCAGGACGTTTCAGGTCTAAAAATATTTTCTTTCGTGAACTTAATTGGTGGTCGTGGTGGTGGTAGAAGACGAAGAACCTGCAGCAATGGCTATGAGCACCAGAGCTGCCCCAGCTGCGCCGCCTGCGGTACCGATACCGGAACCTGCATCAAACAAGCCCGCGTTATCAGCACGCACACAGACGCGAGCCGTACTGCCATCAACGGTTACCGGGTCCGGCTTGCAGTTATAAACTACGCCAGTTGCACCCTGGACCTGCAAGGAATAAACGGCGTCACTTGACGCGCCCAAGACGTTTGCCTGAGTGGTGGCGGCGGTCTGAGCGGATGCAGCCCCCGAGAAGGCAATCATCGCGACGGTAGCTGCTACAAACGTTTTCATTGGAAATACTCCTGTTATTTACCTAAAAATCTTACTTGCATAAACCTAATGCGACGCAAAGAGAAATCTCCTTATAAACGCTCTATTGGCTGTGTGCCGTGGCCCTAACCTTGATCTCAGAAGCCAGCTTACCCGCCTTTTCTTGATAGAACGTATCCCCTTCGTCTTCAAAGACCTCGAGCGCGGCGGTGATATGACGCGCGGCTAACGCGAGATGGTGTGATTGCTCAGAAGGGACATCATGCTCGGCTAGCGATTTAGCTACTATGGCTAAGTTTTCTTGTGTCAGCGCCCAGTCGAACGGTGCCGTATCCCGATTGCGCGCCTTAAGCGTATCGTGCAGCAGTTTATCTGCCTGCTTGAGTAGCACGAGCCTGCCTTTTCCGCGTGTTGCATTCGCCGTCTCAAGCAAGGCGACAGCTACGTTCTGGGTGGTCATCGCCCATTCGAGGGGGTTGCTTTCTTGAGAACGCAAGCGAAGCGCTGCGCGGAAGGCTTCGATTGCGCGGGCCAGATAAGCAAGCCGATCGACGTCATCGTCGCACTGCTTTGCCCTTAGCGACAATGCTGCACCTAGGTTTTGCTGTATCATTGCCCATATGTCACCGTCTTCGCTTATTGAGACTAGCGAAAGAGCCTCTTCGTATTTCTCGGTCGCTTCGTCCATCAAAATCATGCTAACAGGATCCCCAGACCGAACGCTGATGTTTGCCAATGCATTGGCAAGATTTTGTAGGATGCGGGCGCGTCGGGGCGCAGCGTAGTCATCAGCTTCGAGTGCTGGGCGCAATATGTCAGCCGAACGTTCCAGACCGGTTCCTCCAAATCGCAAGCCGTGCTCGAACAGCAATCGGTGATATCCAAGCCGGGCTTCTATGGATCGTAGTGGATCGAGGCTACGCCATGTTTCTGCGGCGCTCAAAAACCCTTCATAGGCGTCATCAGCCCGCCCACGTAGCAGCGCATTGCGCGCTCGCGCCTCCTTGGCACGGACTACCATTTTGCTATAGCTTTCATCGACTTGCCGTAACAAAAATTCATATCTGTCGAAATCAAGTTGGGCGGCAGCCTCGCGTGCGGCGGTCCTAATTTCTGCCAAATCGCCCATAGGGCCATCCAATTCCCTCAGCCGGCGCTTATAAATACGGTACTCCGACGCTTTATCATCAAGGAGCTGGCGCAGTTCTGTATCGGTTCTGTCAAAGACATGCTTGATCTCGAAGCGGCTAGCTAGTGCTTCAAGCTGATCACGGCGCGCGCTGGACAGCCCTTCAAGTTGCAAGGAAGGATTAGGCGATGGCGTGCGGAGACTATCTATCTCTTGCTGTGGAATATCGAGCGCGTGAGCTAGCCCTTGTACCGTGCGCGCTGCTGGGTTGGCTACGTGACCGTTCTCAAGCCTTGAGATGCTGGCTTTACGGCCTTCGTCATTCCATACATTTATAGCTAGTTCTCGTACCGATAGCCCCAAATCATCACGATACGACCGGACAAGTCGTCCGAACCGGGCACCAAAAGAGTTGACGTTAGAAGAAGCACGCTTCGTCATCGTTCGACACCGCGTTGAGATGTGCATTGCGCTAAGCTAGCTATATTGAAAGCTGATCCTATACCTTCACTACAAGACTCTTTTCGAGGGTGACCAGCGCCTCCCAGTGACTTTTGGTGCTAGTCACCCTTCGTGCCCAAATCTTGAATGATGTGTAATCTCGAGGCGGCATTCTTAATGTCGCGGGCCAAAACTTCACCTGACAGAAAATTCCTATCATTACTTAGTGGTGGAGGGAGCTTTGCAGTATTGATCTCTCGTAGCGAGGACTTTTGCCAACACGCCTAATCACCGGAGTTTTTTTTGAAACCGCAATTCCCCACGCAGAGCAATTGCGGCCTGTGTCCGGTTGTCTACTTGGAGCTTGCGAATTATTGTAGAGACATGCGCTTCAACAGTATTGATCGAGATTGACAAGTTTCGCGCTATGGCCTTATTAGACTGGCCCTTCGCCACTTCTTCAAGGATTTCAATCTGTCGGCTTGTCAGCAAACCAAGCTGTATGCTCCCAGTTGGCTTGTCCCCGCCCACACCTTCATTGGGCAACTTGAATGGCAACACCCGATGCCCCTCCATCACCACCGATATTACGGCCTTAATTTTAGCGGCAGGAAGGGTGGGTGGCACTACCGCGGCGACATTATCAGGTAAGCCTCGGGTACTTTCGAAAAGCACTTGGTCTTGAGGGAATAGAACAATACGCGCTGCTTCAAAGTTCTTCATGCCAAATGCGACGCATTCCGAAAGCGCATCGATCGTGGTGTACGATAGTAAAACAACGGTTGCGTCCGGAGGTACCTCAGATGATACGGAAGCAGTTATATATGGCACTTTCAAGTCCAGTAATATGAGCTCCAACGCGGATCTCATCAAAAAACAACCACCTAAAATTGCAACTTTATCGTTTTTTTCACTGTCCATATTTCCCCCGACCACTGCCGCATTTAGATTGCAACAGCACGATTAAACGATCTCATATCAGTTATGCCGAATCTGCTTTAAAAAAGCAGACGACCCGCATAAGGTTACTCCACCGCGATATGTGCGATAGGCAATACAGGCACATTCTCCGCCTCCAAAGAAAGCATGGACGCATCAGCAGTCTGCGCCACCTGTACGGAAGTTTTATTACGCTGTGCTTGTTGACTCCGATTTGACCGGGCAGCCCTTGCACGCGCAGCTCGTTGATCCGGCACTTCCATCGCCTGCCGAACATACACTATCTTAGTTTTTGTGGTCGCTTGCATCACATAAACGCGATCTTTTGCGTAAGTTGACGTCCCAAGGGCAGCCATGCCCAATGCTATTGCAGGAATTGCAAACCTGAATGGAGCAACCATGTCTTTCTCCTGGAGGTAGTAAAAACTAGATCGTATGAAGCGAACTTACAAACTCCCCTAAGCTCAACAGCTTACAGTAAAAATATGATCCTAATATCGCCTGCTTATAAACCACCTTGCGACACAATCTGAGCAAGATTCAGCGCAAAGTCAATATTTTTGGACTTTCCTGAGGACACCTAACGGAAAACCCTCATCGAATCGTCGATCAAGCCAAAATCCTTAGGTCGAAATCACCGAAAACGGTAACGCCGATCGCCCAGATCGAGAGTTTCCTATAAGGCCATCTGAGCCGAATCATTAAAATCCCTTGCCAAAGCTGTGACCGATCTCCGGAATGTTCGGATGTGGGAGCTGTTCGTAACTTTGTCCTGACCTGAGGCTGATCCTCGGGCTGGGTATAGGAAAAGGACATTCGAAATGAAAAAGCTTCTCATGACTTCCACAGCGTTGGTACTAGCAGCAGGTATGTCGTTTGCTCAAACGTCAACCGGACCAGACGTCAATCCAGATGATGCGACGGCACACTCTGGTAACGGTGCCACGGCTGATCAGAACACCGGTTCCTTTGGAAATAGCGCGAGTGCTCTCGATACTGGTGGTGGCGGTATTGATGAAACGGCAGATGCTAGAGCTGACCTCGGCGGGGAGTGGGCCGATGCATTCGTTAACACCGCTGGGGGGATTACCGCAGGCGGGCAGACCTCAAATGCTCTTTCTGTAACGGTAGACAGTCAGCCCGCGAACGCCAACCTTCAATTCCAGGTTGGCAACAACAACCAGTCCGTCAACCTTCAGTCTGGTACCGACCAAGAATCTGCAACGCTTCAAGATGGCGATGAGAACGACGCAATCATTAGCCAGACTTTTGCGTCTAACGAAGCAGCAATTTCCCAATTGGGCGACCTGAACCAAAACGCGATCTTCCAGAACGGTATCGATAATGGAGCTGCTGCAGCGCAGATTGGCGTAAGTAACGTTTCAACTATTCTGCAGAGCGGCAACCATAACATTGCTGCCACTTCGCAGGCGGGTAGCGGCAACAATGCTATGACCTTCCAAAATAACGGTGACAACACTGCGGCACAGTTGCAGGTTGGTGACGACAACCTATCGTTCATCTCGCAAGGTGGTGGTGATAACGCTTCGCTTGATGCGATCGATGGCACTACGCGGAATATTGGAATTGCCGGTTCGGGCCTGAGTGCTACGGGCGCAGTAATGGGAGCCGCGTCGCTTAACTCTGCAGCAAGCATTCAGTTGGGTAGCTTGAATAAAAGCGCGATCATCCAGCAAGGTGGCAACAACGAAGCTGTGAACTATCAGAGCAACTGATAGAGAACACGCTTCTCTGTTTTGTCAGAGAGAATGAAAACAGTCAGGGGCGCCATTGTGGCGCCCCTGTATTCGCACATGACGAGGAGTGCGTCATGAATATGTCATTAACTTTATTTCTTTTAGCAATGGTCGCCACACAAACGGATTCGGCGCCATTGGGAGAGAACTGCGCTCTTCATATGTCAGAGAACGGAAATGTGGTCACGCTGCAGGGCGTAGTAGACCCGCAAGACTGGCCTCAAGGTAGCTACAAGATGCAAATTGACGCTCGGCAGGGAGGAAGTCGGTCCCTCTCGCAACAGGCTGGTCAGTTCGGCGGCGAGCATACGCAATCTGCTGGCGGCTTTCTTGTTTTAGCATCTACGACAATGTATATTGCAAACGGAGGTCGTCTTACCGTCACGCTACATGTCAAGGGCGGAGATCGTAGTACATCCTGCTCTTTCGATTATGAGTGGAAGTGACCCGTTATCAAGGAATATGGATATGCGACTTAACCTCTTTATTGCTAAAATAGCGCTTATGCTTGTCGGCACAACCACTGGCCGGGCACAAGACTTTGGCTTTCAAGTTAGCAATGGGCTTACGCTTGAACAGGTAATTGTGACCCAAGAGCGTACTGCTGGCGCGCCCCAAAGTTCTGGCGGGGACGGGTCATCGGCGGTAATTTCTCAAGATGGTGAAGGCAACAATGCGGTCAGCTCAATCTCAGGTAGTCAGAACTCTGGAACTCTTGTGCTGCAACAAGGTAACGCAAACGATGCCATTGCTGTCATTCAAAACTCTCCCGGTAGCGCCATCGCTCAAGCTCAACTTGGAAGCAATAATTCTTCTTTGGCCGCTATCGTTGGGGGGCGGAGAACGGGATCGCATCGGCACAAATTGGCAACAGTCTCAGCAATTCAGTAGCACTTGTGGACTCGGTCGGTACCAAGGTCGTTTACGGACAAGCTGGGCAAAGCTACAGTGGCGGAATAGTGGTGCGAAATGCCCCCCGGGGCACGGTTGTTAAACTGAATTGACCCTGATTGCAGTGCTCAGATTGTTTTAGCTCGCCGTGGAGAGCTTTAGTGTTTGATATAAAGGCTATGACAATCTGGTTTTAGCTTTCAGGCTTTGCTTGAGAGGAGACATTCATGTTATCGGTCAGAACTATGCTTGGGCTAGGCACAGCCACATTACTGGTTAGTGCGGGTTCTGCCATTGCAGGTGACCTCATCTATAAACCGCTGGTTCCTGCGTTTGGCGGGACTCCAGATAATTGGGGCTACCTTCTAGGCACAGCGCAAATTCAAAACCAGCACTTGCCTCCGGCAGAGAGTGGGGGAAGCGGCGGCGCGCCTGACATTACCTTTCCTCCAATTGTAATCGATCTTGGTGGCGTGGGTTCCGACTCCGGATCATCTTCTACAGCTCAGGGCACGAATAACACTGCGGGCACGGCATCTAATTGAGGTAAACTGTAGACCGTCAAAAACGACGGCACTGAAACGGGGACGGCATGAAATTTTTTTTGATACTTGGCTCAAAACTGAGAGCGTTTGGGCTTGGTTTCAGTTTGTTGACCACTCTTGGTGGCTGCGCAGAACTGGGGTTGCAGTCTATTGGAACGCGTTTTGACAAGGATGTAAGGCCTCCACTCTCCACCCCGGCTACCAGTACCGGTTTAGCGCTCAGGCAATTGCCCCCTGCGCAAAAGAAGATTGATGTGGCTATCTATAAATATGAAGATAAAACCGGTCAAAATGAGGAATCTGACAATTTTACACGGTTCTCCCGCGCAGTATCCCAAGGGATGTCAGACGTACTGATTGATGTTCTTACAGAAGTCGGAGACGGCCAATGGTTCAACGTCATTGAACGCGCTAATATTCAAGATCTTCTAACCGAACGCCAACTCATTGATCAAACTAATCAGAACTATCGCGGCTTGCAACGCTCAGCGCTTGAGCCATTGCGCTTTGCAGGGATTATAATCTCAGGTGGCGTGATTGATTACGATACCAACGTTGTGACTGGCGGGGCTGGGGCTCGGCTTTTGGGGATTGGCAATAGCCTTGAATACCGCCGGGACCGCATCTCAGTGGTGCTGCGCGCTGTCAGTGTTCAAACCGGTGAAGTTTTGGCCTCAGTTCAAACCGAGAAAACGATCTATTCTCTTGCGGATCAACTTTCTATTTTTAGGTACGTCGCGGTTGACCGCTTGCTAGAACTTGACACAGGCTACTCTGTAAATGAGCCTACAGGTATCGCGGTACGGCAAGCGGTTGAGCTAGCAGTCTATGATCTCATTCTAGAAGGTGCAGAAGAGAATATTTGGCAGTTCAAGGATACCGCAGTACATCAGCAGCTAGTAACGCGCCAGAAAGTACGGCTGGCTTCTATTGGGCAGGCTTCGAACGCTCTTCGACCACTGGTTTCTCGGAATGTCATGACGGCTGACGTTGATTTACTCAAAAAACAGCAACGGATTCCGACCAATGTTCGGCGTTAATCGGCGCGCCTCTTCTTTCGGGATGGTCATCGCTACTTTGGGAGTAGCCCCATTGTATGGGCAGGGAAGCGCAACTTTAGACAGTGCCAATCGCATCACTGTAGGAGATTGGGCAATCGAATGTTTGATGGGTTCCGACGTTACTGCAGGAGGATGCCAGCTTTACCAGAGGGTTCTTACACAGGATCCCAGCATTGCAGCGATGATTGTCGCCTTGGCGTGGTCGGTTCCTGAAAAAATGCTGCTCGCACAAGTTTCTTTGCCCCTCGGTAGCGATCTTACCAAACCTCCTCTTCTAAGCGTCGATGGTGTGATCATAGGGAGTTTCTCTTGGTCGAGGTGCTTAGTTAACGGGTGTCTAATTGAGGCCTCCCTGTCCAACGCTCAAGTGGCGGCCTTACTTGAGGGAAAGAGTGCAAGTTTTACAATTGCCCAACCTAATGCAGGAGATATTCCAATTCCTGTATCGCTAACCGGATTTGCAGAGGGATTAGATCAAATTAGGCCCCGTGACGAGGTGCAAGAGTTAACGGCAAATGACGGTGAATAATTAACTGCGAGCCAGACTGTCAACGCACTGATCTAATGGGTCGAACTGAATTCTGACTGAGATACCGCTGATGTTCCAGGTTAATGGTGGAAAAAGTAAAGTTCGTATTCAAGAATTTTTCATCAGTCTCTGGTGATAGGCAATGCCCTCTTCGAGATCCTCGAAATATTCGATATGCCCGTTCTCTAGCACAATAGCAGCGTCACAGAATGCCCGGACATCCGGCATAGCATGGCTCACCAGAATTGCACCGCTGCGCTCCATCCGGTCGGCAAAGACAGCCCGGCTTTTTCGCTTGAACGAGGCATCGCCCACCGACGTGACCTCATCCACCAGATAGGTATCGAAATGGATACCCATTGAGGCTCCAAAAGCCAGACGTGATTTCATTCCCGCAGAATAGGTCCGCACCGGCATGTAGAAATGCTTGCCAATCTCGGCGAAATCCTCGACGAAATCAGCCAGTGCATCGGTGTCGGCACCGTAAATACGTGCCAGAAAACGCACGTTCTGGACCCCCGTCATCTCACCATGAAAAGAGCCGCCGAAAGCCACGGGCCAGGATACGGAGCCGCCGTGAACAATGCGCCCGCGGTCAGGCGACAGCGATCCAGCAATCATGCTCATCAGGGTGGATTTGCCTGCTCCATTGCGGCCCAGAAGCGCCAGTGATTTACCAGCAGGTAATGTAATGTTCAGGTTGTCCACGACCACTTTCTGGGAGCCACGCACCCAAAAACTTTTGCTGAGGTTCTCGAACCGGATCATGATCGCTCTACTACTGCCGGTCTCGGATCGAGTAATAGACCAACGCCCCCACCCCCCAAAGCAAGGTCAGGAATAGACAGGCCAGCCCGCCAAGCATAAAGCGCCGCGGGAATTCAGCCGTTTCGGGTCTTGTCGGCTCAATATAGGTTGCCAGATAGCGGCTCTGGCGGGTGGCGTTGGAGCGCGCGACCTCAACCGCAGACAGCGCCAGCCGGTAGGCTTCCTCGGCAAACTCGAGATCCACTTGCAAGCTTTCGTATTCAGCCAGAAGCTTCGGATAATCCTCAGCCACGGCACTGGTCATATCGCCACCGGTAAAGCTATTGCGCTCGCTCAGTATGCGTTCCTGAATCACCTCTATTCGACGTTTGGCCTGGACTAGGCGCGGATCGCTGGAGCTGTTCGTCTCCCGCAGAAGATCAAATTCAATCAGCGCCTCGGCCAACTGTTGTTGCAGATTGGTCATTACCCCCATTCGCCCCTGTAGATCGGCGAGCGGATCGACGATCTGGGTCCGAGTGCGAAACCCTGTTAGAGCTTCGCGCGCTTCTTTTAGCCGGTTTAAGGCTGTTTCTAAATCAGCATTGGCATAGCGCATCGCATCCGCCCGCGCGGTATCGTTGAGCGCATTAATCATTACTTGGCTTTGGTTTAAGACTTCCTGTGCGATAGCCTGCGCCATGGCGGGGTCGAAGGCAAGAACCTGCACTTCAATCAACCCGGTGCCTTGATCGAAAGAAACCCGTACCATGCGGTCCCAGTAATCGCTCAAGTCTTCGATGCTGGCATTCGGCTGGATCGAAAATACCGGATCGGTATCCAACAAGCTCTTTCCGTCAACGCCGAACCAATATTGCGCGTAGTGGCGGCGAATATCGAGTTTTGCGTCAATTTCTGATACCAAGCGTTGGCTCTGAACAAATTTGGACAACACATCCCCGTCTGAAGATACGGAACCTCCGACGAATTGTGCCAGCCCACTCAGGCTAGAAGCTGCCGAATTCCCTTCATCTTGACGCACAACAAAGCCGGTGGTCGACCGGTACTGATCCTGCGCAAGAACAGCGAGATAGAAAGCTGTTAGAACCGTAGGAATTACCACTGCGAAAAGAAAACTGGAAACCAACCCCCAATGTCGCCGACGCATCTTTGCGGCAGATACAACCGGGCGGATATTACCAGGGGCGGCATCTTTCTTCGGCCCGCCGGGTTTATCATCCCCACCGGGCGCCTTGCCGGGTTGTCCTGCCGACGGCTTCTGCTGAGCCCCCGGTTTGTTCGGCACAGGACTTGCAGCCGCCTTTTGCGGCGAACCTACTTTATCTTCGCTGCTCATGAGACCGAACCCCTGATCCGACACTTCTTATTGGGAGCGAACTTAGTTAAAGACGTGGGGGAATGCACGTCATTTGCGAAACTAAAGGCCATCCACTTGAGCACGACTGACCTTTCATCTTCAGTATCCGGGCAGGACCCTGCATCGGTCCCTCCACCTGTCGCGCAAGCACGCAAGCGCCACTCTTGGGCCTCAGGACGTGTCATCCTTGCCCTGATGCTACGCGAGATGTCGACCCGCTACGGCCGTTCGCCCGGCGGCTACCTCTGGGCCTTTTTGGAGCCGATAGGGGTCATTTTCATCATGGCAATTGGCTTCTCGCTATTGGTTCGAACACCGCCCCTAGGGTCGAGTTTTATCTTGTTCTTTGCAACCGGAATGCTGCCCTTCACCCTATATCAGAATGTCGCACAAACCGTGGGCGGGTCCATTGGTTTTTCTAAGAGCCTGCTAAGATATCCGATAGTAACATGGATCGATGCCATGATTGCCCGTTTCACGCTGAACGCACTGACCGGGCTTTTGGTCACCTATATCCTTATCGCCGGAATCCTTAAGCTCACAGAAACACGGGTAATCATCGATTTTGCTCCGATTCTACTTGCCCTTGGACTCGCCGCTTTTCTCGGGCTTGGCATAGGGGCGATAAACTGCGCCTTGAATGGTCTGTTCGCGCCCTGGCCTATGATCTGGTCTATCATTACAAGACCACTGTTTTTAGCCTCAGGCATCCTCATCATGTATGAAGATCTGCCTAAAGTTGCTCAGAACATTATCTGGTATATTCCGCATATGCATATCTCCGGTCTCATGCGCAGCGGTTTTTATCCGACCTATACGCCAGAATACGTCAGCGTCACCTATGTGGTGGCGTTCTGTCTACTCACGCTCTGCCTGGGGCTAATATTACTTGGACGTTTTCACCGCGATATCCTCAACAACGGTCGCTAGAGCCAGCACCTCCGCGTGTGAACGTGTTAGATCACGGCGCAAACCGTCGCGAATTGCCAGACGTGTCAGGCTCTCGAAGGCTGGGCGTTCTTCCCCGTAGTGGCGCGCTTTTCGCCACCACTTGGGCAGGATCAACAACAGTGCGGGCCAAAACAAAATGCCCGCAGCACGGCGATAGACCAGTAACAAGTTACGATGATTGTAATAGGCCTTCCAAAGCGGTCGGAACCGCTGCACGGGCCCTTCAATGGACTTAAAATCGTGCTCAAAACGCAACTTAGGAGCAAATCCAATCCGGTTACCCTGTTCGCGCATACGCAGGTTGTAAAGCACATCATCTCCATAGATGAAGACTGCCCCATCCGGGTAGCCTGTACGCTCGATAGCTTTGCGCGACACGAAGAGCCCCACGAAAGAGCCTACATCAATCTCACTGGTTTCCTGCCCTTCATAGTCTTCGGCGGACAAGTGGAAGCCATCTCGTACTTGACCCGTAAATACCCCAAAAACCGTGTTAAGGAACCGCTTAGGGCGCCAGAACGGGTTCAGCGCCGGGCGATTGATGTCGCAGATCACTCCGTTCGGATGATAGACCGCCGCTGCCAACGCATCCCAACCGCTGCGGTCCATAGCGTGAAATTGAGCCAAAGCACCCGGTTCAGGACGGCCATCGTCATCCATTAGCAGAACCCAATCAGGCCGGGCCTCTTGAGCCATGACAAAGCGCATGCCTGCCTCAAACCCCCTGCACCGCCAGTATTGGTCTCTAATCGGTAGTTCACAAGACGTGGGTCTTCCTGCGTGGCCAGCCACTCTGCCGTACCATCGTCAGAAGCGTTATCAACTACCACCAACTTGCTGAGATGAGCCTCGCTACTGTCCAGCAATCGACCCACCGTCAGTCGAAGCTGGTCAAGACGGTTATAGGTAACCACGATGGCAACCAGGTGCTGAGGATGGTTTGTGGACACGAGGTGAATCTTTCAAGTTGGTTATTGGCCCGCAACACAGACCGCGGCGGCTGAGGCGTGTCTACGCCCCGACGGTAAGTTTTAAAATCCGTCTGAGGCATGCCAGCGGTGCGCATCGCTCAACATCTGCGGCATGGTGGAGCGCGACGGGGTCCAGCTCAATTGCGTTCTAGCCTTATCCGACCCGCAGACCAACTTCACGGCATCCCCAGCGCGACGCGGGCCTTCTTCCATCGGTACGGGGCCATTGGTGACAGCGGCGGCCGCAGCGACCACCTCGCGTACCGAGAACCCGTCGCCGGTGCCCAGACAAAAGACTTCCGAAGGCTTGCCCGCTTCCAGCCATTTCAACCCCGCCACGTGGGCATCGACCAGATCGCTGACATGCACATAGTCGCGGATGCAGGTGCCGTCTTCGGTATCGTAATCAGTGCCGAAAATTGTCAGCGCCCCGCGTGTTCCGGCCACCGCTTGGAGGATCAGCGGCACCAAATGGGTCTCCGGATCATGGGCCTCGCCCACCTCTGCTTCGGGGTCCGCGCCGGCCACGTTGAAGTAGCGGAAGATCACATGGTTCAATCCTTGAGGCGCGAAATCGCGCAGCATCTGTTCGATCGCCAGCTTCGAGCCGCCATAGGCGTTGATCGGGCGTTGATCGGTTTCTTCGTTCAACACGACCCCATCTTGATCGCCATAGGTGGCGCAGGTCGAAGAAAAGATGAACTTGTCGATCCGGCTGCCCGCGTCGCCTCGATCAAGTTCAGCCCGCCCAACACATTCTCGCGCCAATAGCGGGCGGGGTCTTGCATGGACTCGCCGACTTGGCTCAGCGCTGCGAAATGCATGACCGCAATGGGGGCATGTTCCGCCAGCGCCGCATCAATCGCCGCGCGGTCCAGAAGATCCCCCTCCACAAGCGGGCCGAACTTGACCGCCGCCCGATGGCCGGTGCTGAGATTGTCGAACACCACCGGCGTATATCCCGCCTGTGCCAGCGCCTTGCAGGCATGGGCCCCAATATATCCGGCCCCGCCGGTCACCAATACTTTTGCCATGGGTCATCCTTTTGTTTGGCGCCATGTGGCACGCTTCGGCAGATCAGGCAACCGGCCCCGCCCTACGTCTCGCTCCGCGCTTTCACAAAGCCTAGGAAAGCGGCATCCACACTGCGCAAGCGCTGCTGGCCCTTCCGGTGCCAATAGCTTTGCCAATCTGCTACCAGCGCGTAAACATCCATCCCCGGCATCAAGGCGCGGGCCGCCTCCAATGCATCAGGGGAGGGACTGGGGTGATACCCGGCTCTAGCACCGCGTCCCGCGCGGTGACACGGATGATATCGCCTGGCTCTTCCACCAGCTGGTAATCCGGCAAATGATCCGCCGCGATGATGTCGCGGACCATCTTACGAAATACCCGGCGCGGCGAATTGGACCCCGTTTTTTTCAGCAGCGTTTCCACCGACACTTGCCAACTCCGCTGGCGGCCACAATGTTTGCGTGCCAACTCGTATAGCCGCCGTTCCAGCGGCTTGCGCAGACGAAAGTAGTCACGGCTCAACGTCAGCACTGATTTGGAAAGCACCGCCCGATACAACCAATCCGACAGCGTTACCGCCACCGACACCATGCGCCCACCACGGGTCTTGCGCACGATCTCCCAGCTTTCGATCAAGCCAAAACCTGTCGTAACCTCGATGGGATCGTCCTTGGGCCCAGTGGCAACATTGGTGGTGATCCGCGTGCCCACCAGCCGCTCAAAAGCATCCTTGAGCCGGCGATAAGCATCACCGCTGGTCTCCCTATTCGTCGCCACCATCAGATCATGCGCCTTGAGCACCAGCCGCCGCGATGTCGCCCGGCCTGCATTCACCGCTGCCATCAGCTGCGAGATGCAAAAGATCAGAATGTCCTTGTCATGGATCGTCGCCAACCCACGCACCGAGGGTGTTACCGTGATCTCAACGTCGTTATGCGCATAATGCAGAATGCGCCGATCTGGCCGCGTTGCCAATGAAAACAGCGGATGTTCCATGCTGGCTAGATCGCTCTTGGGCACAACATCAAACACGTCACAAAGAAAGAAATCCCCATCGGGATGATGATGAGGGGCCAAAGCCCCCTGCCCGCTTATCATGCTGCCCTCGTCGCTCTTGTACCGCTCTGTGGCGGCTTTTTAGAATCGTGGTTTTAGTTACGCCTAGAGTGGACTTATCCACAGCGGCCTGTCCAGTCTCGCTTATCGCACAATCGGGGGTTCAGAGTCACTTCAGCGTGGTTTCAGAATCGCTTTATCGTGGGTTCAGATTCAATCAGTACTCAGAAAATCTAGATTATCCCTTTAAAAACAGCGGTAAAGCCTGAAAGGCTAATCCCGTAACCATAAATAACTGATATTAACACCGAAATAATTCGCTCACTCCCCTGCTTTCCGGGTGAAAAACCGCAGATTTTCTAAGAAAATTCATATGAGGAGACGAAAATAGTTCCATGTGCGCCCTTTTGTGATACTCAGTCAAAAAGGCAGCACACAGGGCAGTTTCATGGATCACCCCCTTATTTCTCCATCACGCCTGAAAAGGCGCGGGCAGAACTGGAAGCGCCGGTAGGCACGCAAAAGTTCCTGACCATTTCCGAGGCCTGCACGCGGGGCATGGGAGACCTTGCCACAAGAGGTCTGGGCGAAGAAGGCAAGAAATCCCTCCGTCTGTTCTCCACTTGGGAAATCACCAAATACCTCATTCCCGTAGCACAGGCCCATTTCCGCCGCGTTCTGAAAGCAAACCCCGAACTGCCCCAAGGCCGATCTGAGACCGAAGGCGGCGCCAAATGGTTTACCCTCGACGAAGTGCTGCGCCTGCGGGCCTTCTTTGCCGCCGAAGGGTCCAAGGCCAAAGAATACCTCCCTACCGACCCAAAGGGCGACCCGCCAAAATGGTGGCCGTGGCCAACTTCAAAGGCGGTGTTGGCAAAACCTCGACCGCGGCCCATCTGGCGATGTCGGCAGCGCTGGATGGCTACCGTGTGCTGGTGATCGATCTGGACAGCCAAGGTTCAATGACCAGTATTTTCGGGGCAAGGTTGAAGATGAATGGCAAACCGTCTTTCCGCTTCTCGCGCGCCACTATGCCGACCATCTACAGGGGGAGAACCGAGCCCGTGTCTCCCGCGGCGAAACCCCGCAGCCGCTGGATGATGCGCTTAGCGATGCACGCGAAATCACCTCAGATGATCTAATCCAGAAAACCCATTGGCCCAACATTGATCTGATCGGTGCGCAGCTGAACCTCTACTGGGCGGAATTCCAAATTCCCGTTTGGCGCATGGCCGCACGCGGTTGGAAGCTTTGGGATGCGCTAACCGACCGGCTAGAAGCCGATGGTGTACTGGACAACTACGATGTCATCTTCCTCGATACGCCGCCCGCGCTTGGCTATCTGACGATCAATGGATTGGCCGCCGCTGACATCTTGCTGGTGCCCTTGGGCGCGTCCTTCCTTGAGTTTGATTCCACAGGGCGTTTCTTTGACATGCTGCACGCGACATTCTCCTCAATCGAAGACGGGGAAAACGTCGCTGCACGTGCCCTGGGCCAACCAGAGGTTAACTTCGAATGGGATGCGGTGCGCGCGGTCATCACCCGTTTTGACAGCACCCAGCAGGCCGAAATGGCGGCACTCATGCAAGCCTATTTAGGGCCAACCTTGTCACCCCACCGTCAGGGTTTTACAGCACTGATCGGGCAAGCGGGCGAAAGCGTGAATGGTATCTATGAGGCCGACTACCGTGATTTTAACCGTGAGACCTATGCCCGGGGCCGCGAGACCTTTGATGAAACCTATGCCGCGTTCAAAAAGCTTTTGATCGGCGCATGGGCACGGGACGTGGCAGAAGAGGGCGCGTCATGAACCACCCTACCCTCCCTTTGAACTGCGTACGTCGGGCTAACCCTTTTTTCACTCTTTCTGCAGGAGGCTACCATGGCCAAACGTAAACGCCTTGCTGTTCCGGACCCGTCCCAGATCGCAGCGCCGGAGACTAAAGCCATGGACATTCCAATTGGATATGCGCCCGATCACATGAAGCGCCGCGCGCCGATCGCCGATGTCGCGGGGCAGGCGGCCACAACCGCCGCGTTAGAGACTGTCGCGGGCGAAATGCAGGCGGCCCGCGAAGAGGGGCGCTTGGTTCAGAAGATCCCGCTCGACGCAGTAGATGCCGCCCATATGATCCGCGACCGGATCACAATCGACCCCGAAGAAATGGCAACACTCGAAGCTTCTCTTCTGGCACGCGGGCAGCAGACCCCGATTGAGGTGGTCGAGACAACACCGGGCCGCTACGGGCTGATCTCTGGTTGGCGCCGTATTAGTGCCTTACGCAGCCTCGCACAGCGTGGGGAGGGGCCGGGCAATGTGCTGGCGCTGATCCGTAAACCGGATACCGCCTCAGATGCCTATATCGCCATGGTCGAGGAA
The DNA here is from genome assembly GCF_029870955.1 of Sulfitobacter faviae. NCBI lineage: Bacteria > Pseudomonadati > Pseudomonadota > Alphaproteobacteria > Rhodobacterales > Roseobacteraceae > Sulfitobacter > Sulfitobacter faviae. The sequence goes on from NZ_PGFQ01000004.1 coordinate 59,638, forward strand.
AACGAAATCCGTGTCGGCCTCAGCTATTTTGAACGGGCCAGTATCGTCGCTGGCTCTGTTCGTGAAGGCGTGTTTCGCAACGAAAAAGAGGCCCTGAATAGCCTTTTCGCGGCCGCTTCTCGTGCCAAACGGTCTAAGATTAAAAGCTTCCTCCCGGTGGTCGAAACCCTCGGCGCCTATGTCCGTCACCCTTCAGCACTGACTGAACGCCTCGGCCTCGCGGTATCGACCCGTTTGCAGGCAGAGCCGGAGTGGGGAAGCGTCTCTATGACAGGCTTCGTAAAGCAGATCCGGCCACGCCGGAGGATGAAGCAGCCTTGATACAAAAGGCTCTGGAGGGCGGTTCATATTCTAAGAAGGTGGGGCAGGGGGCAGCAAAGCCTGCACCCACTATCCCGGCATCGCCAATTACCGTAAGCCGCAGCAAAGGTACGCTGCGCTTATCTGGTCCAGCTGTAACAGATGATTTGATGGATGCAATTGAGGCGTTGGTCCGGGATTGGAAGGCATAGTCTCAGGTGTCGCCAGAAAATGGCATACCCAAATGTTTCGCACGCGAAACATAATTTTACAAGGTACTGTTATATATAAAGAAAATAAATCTTTCTTAGGAAGGGATGGTAAATTCTAGTGTTATCCTTCGGGATATTCACACAGGTTCTGCACGAACTCGCCACTTAGTACCGATAGTGTGGTGTCACTAGCGTGGTAATGAAATCGAACGGCGTTTACTGGATACTGGCGTTCGAGATTATTCTGGTGAATGCGCGTTAAGCAGGACAATGCGCCGTCTTTCGGGCCGCACTCTACGGTGTGTTGGGCACAAACCTAACGCAGAACCATAGTCTGAGACCATCGTTGGTATTGAAGCTAGTGGCCAGATGTGCCCCCACCTGTGCGCTTGGAAGAGTGCCAAGCACGTCACCGTCTGGCCTTGCTTGGCCTCAGGCAACAAAACTTCCGGAGAGAATTTGCTATCTTCGCGGAGACGACGGTCCTCCAGTCGTGCAGCCGATCTGTTTCGTCTGGTTGTCGTGACGATTGACAAAAAGCGACACGGCCTTGGGTGCCTTTTACCGGCGGCTGGGAACGCGCATAGGCAAGCGAAAGGCAGTGACGGCCACGGCGCGCAAGATCGCAATCTACGACTCCATCCGCTATAGCATCACCTATCAGGATAAGGACGCCGCAGCTTTTGATGATCGACATCGGCAACGCGTCTCTGAGACCTCCAGCAGCGTCTCAAACAATGGGCTATGCAAAACCACTGTTGAGACCTGAGACCCGGTTATGGCCACCCGCTGCGCAATTTGAGGGCTGCGCAGACGGCCATAACGTCTCCACGGCACTTCTTTCCGACTGAACTGGCCCCCATTTCGACCGGACACCTCGGACTGACCAAGGAGGCTTAAGGATAGCCTTAAGCACATGCTTATGTCTGCGATGGAAATCATTACTGATGGTGGGCGCCGTCGACGCTGGTCTGCGGCTGAAAAGCTGCGGATCGTTGAAGAGACCCTCTACGACGGGGATAGTGTTTCGGCCGTTGCTCGTCGTAATGGCGTGGCGCCCAATCTGTTGTATCGTTGGCGTAGATTGATGCTTGAGGGAGGGAGTGTCGCTGTGACAGGAGATGAAAGCGTGACCAGCAATAAGGCTGTTCGAGAGATGGAAGCCCGCGTTCGGGAGCTTGAGCGTCAGCTGGGACGCAAAACGCTGGAAGTGGAGATCTTGAAGGAAGCGCTCGACAAGTCCCGCTCAAAAAAACCGACCTTGCTTGCGCGTGCCTGCGGCACCTCAAACCGGGCGGTTCCCGATGAAGGCGGTGGCACAGACGTTAGGCGTATCCCGTTCGAACCTACATGAACGGCAGAGGGGAAGCACGGAGCCGCGTCGGAGCTATTATAAAGCTCAGGACGCGGCGCTCTTGCCACGTATCGAGTGTTTGGTGGCGGAACGCCCAACCTATGGCTACCGTCGGATCTGTGCAGTGCTGAACCTGGAACTCAAGGCAGAAGGCCTTGCCCCGGCAAATCATAAACGCGTCTATCGCAGGCCAATCACCTGCTGCTGGAGCGATCCGGCTTCGACCGGCCCGAACGCGCCCACGATGGCAAGGTCATCATGATGCGGTCGAACTTGCGCTGGTGCTCTGACGGGCTGGAGTTCACCTGCTGGAATGGCGATGTTATCCGCGCGGCGTTCTTGCTCGATGCTCATGATCGCGAGGTCATCGCTTGGCGGGCTGTCGCCAATGCCGGGATTAGCGGCTCGGACGTGCGTGACATGCTTCTGGAGGCCGTCGAAAAACGCTTCGGCAGCTATTACGCCCCAGAGGTTGTTGAGGTCTTATCCGACAATGGAAGCGCTTACACAGCAAAGGAAACCCGCATCTTCGCTCGCCAGATCGGCCTGAAGTCATGCTTCACCCCAGTCGCCAGCCCGCAATCTAACGGCATGTCCGAAGCCTTCGTAAAGACGCTCAAACGCGATTACGTACGCGTCAATCCACTACCCAATGCCGAAACCGTTTTGAATTTGATAGGAGAATGGATCGAGGACTATAACGACAACCACCTAGACAGCGGCCTAAGATGGCGATCGCCTCGAGAGTTCATCAAGGCTAAAACCGAAACCGCTTAGGTGTCCGGTGAAACGGGGGCCGGTCCACCGACATGCTATGAGACCGAGTTCACCAGTCAAGCGATCTTAAAATGGGCCGACGAGAACAAGGTGCTTTGGCACTACATCGATCCGGGTAAGCCTCGGCAAAACGCTTTCGTTGAAAGCCTCAACGGCAGGCTTAGGGATGAGCTTCTGAACGAGGAAATCTTCGATAGTGTGGAGGACGCACGGAGCAAGCTTGCCCTCCGGCGTTATGATTACAACACGGTCAGACCGCACTCGTCCCTGGACAACCAGACACCGCAGCAAGCGCGCCGAGCGTTTGAGCAATCTGAGGGCTCCACGCCCGGCGCACTTGCGCCAGACGGAGAAGCCGAATACCGAAATCCAACCTGTAGACTCTCGTTATGAACGATGATCCGGCGGAGGGCAGGTCTAAAAAAGGTAACAGGGCAGGGGTTGGGCGGATTCTGAGACCTAGATCAGGGAACTCAATAGGGAGTAAGTCAGACCTACACGCGTCAAACTTTGCATCACTTGCATTGTTTTAACAGTGCTGTGCAGCGCTTGAACTGATAGTTGGGCTAGGTTAGGCAGCGAAGAGCTCTTAACGTTACTTGATGCACGGCGTATCAAACATTCGCACGGAGTAAATTGGTGATGAAGAAAATATATGGGCACCCGTGGGAGCTTTTGCGTCGGACGCAACATCTCACGAAAACTGGAACAGTACTTAGACAACCGAATTCAATCCAAGATATCTTTCCGAGAAACAGAAATACAATTATAAGCTACTTTTTTGCCAACTAAAGGGATCGGTATGTCACCTAATAGAAAAACTGGTCACGTTTGGTTGTTTTCAGAAAGTTGCACAGCTGAATTCTCCCAAGAACTAGCCGGAATATTTCCTAAAATCAAAAAGTTGAATGAAGGGACAGCTTCCAGTGAAGCTCATGTTTTTCAGAATCAAAAAGGAATTATCCTTGTTGGTCGCGGCCTCGTTGATACACTTGTAACTACAATAGCGCAACGCTCTGATCCACTTGAAAAACTTGAAGAGTGGAAGTTAGAGACGGCGAACATCCTAGCAGTATATCGACGTAGCCGAAGAAAAGCCTCTATGTTTTTGATGGAGGAAATTATAACTGATCCTAACCGTGCCATTCGAGAAGTTTCTCGTAAAACCGGGTACAATGTACGATATCCAACTACATTAACTAATGGGCAAAGTATAGAGCGAAGCGCATTGCACTGGTTGCTCGCCGAGGCTTTAGCTACAAGAGACGTTGAGGCGCAAAAGCTTAGCGAAGAACTTGAAGCGTCATCGATACCACTCGTTGAACGTAAGAAGGAAAAGCTTGATACGGCACTTGCTGCGTTGAAGTGCTGCGCTCAACTACAATACGACGCCGACGTAAAAGAACAGCAAAGTGTAGAACTTGAAATTCTAGAAAAAAAAGTGTCGGATCAGCTAGAAGCCCTTATTGAAGCAGACACACAAGCAACTGAAGTCAAACTTCTTGTTGAGCAAGCTAATGCTACAAAAATAGAAATGACGCAGCTATTAGGTGAAAACCGATTTGCCGAAGCTGAGATCGAAATGCTCTTGTCTCAAATAATCTCGTTGCAACACTCGGTTGAAGAGGTATTCAATGAGCTTCAGGATGCACTACAGTATAAAGAAATAGCCTCTGAGCGAGATAGGGAAATATTAAGCCTGAATAACCGAATAGGAGAAATCATCTCTGAACGGGATCAGGAAATAAAAAGCCTAAATGTCCGAATCGAAGAAATCATCTTTCAGCGAGATAAAAAAATACTGGACTTAAATAGTCGAATGAATAGTTTGGAATTTTCTAACGCGACTTTAGATAGGTCGGTTAAAGAGAAAAATAGGATGATTGAGGATCTCTACCAATCGTCCTCTTGGCGTATAACCGCACCACTACGGTTTATAAAAAAGTCTCTTAGTAAGTAATTATCCGTTCAAAGCTAGATGTTAGTAGAGTTATGTTGAGGGCCCTATGTACTGGCGAAAAAAATACTATCGTACCCTTTGGAAATCTACCCTTCCATTGACCAGACGATTTGATCTTTCAAACGGGCTTTTCTCTGGTCGGGAAGCCTATATTTTCGCTGCTGGCCCTTCTTTAAAGAATGTCGACGTCGAATCTCTCCGTTTACGGCTTGATAAGTCGCTTGTTATTTGCATCAAACAATCGATCGATATCGTAGATTTCGATTGTGATGCACTGATTATGAACTTTTGTAACTTCAGTGGATATGAGTGGGATCGCATACAGTGCCCCACTTTTTGGACTACGTTCGATCGTAAGCACAATGAAATGATTCAGGCGAAGGGTGCAAATTGTAATGCTACGTTTGAGGTTGTAGAGAATGGCCCTAATACCGCCGCCGGTTTCTCCCTAAGTACTGCTGGCGGTAACCGGTGGGAAAACTTAGACAAAATCACCGATGGAAAAGCTCGATGGGGGCCAGGGCTTATGTATGAACTCGCAATCCCGCTCGCCCTACTAGCAGGGGTGTCTCATATTAATCTAGTTTCATGGACATAGGCACAATCAGTCAAGAGAATGATACAGCATTTCATAATGAACACTTCTATGAGCAAAATAAAGTGGAAATGAGTACCAAAATCACGAATCTTGAAATCACTACTGTTGCCAATTCAACTTTAGCCCTTAGAAATTGGTTAGCTGCGAAAGGCGTCGGTTTGTCGGTGATCTCAGACCGCAGTCTTGTACATGAAAGTATTCCGCGAAAGCCAGAGTGGATTATTCAATGAAAGTTCTAACTTTGGATTGGAGAAAGTTTGGCGACTTCAGTGCAGTTGGCCAACTTACTCAGAAGATTTTTTCCCATGGTTCTGGCTATAGTATTCATCCCGTGCAATGCATCAACAATACAGATTGCCGTGTTTTTGAAGTTGGGTCAGATAAGGCTGTTGTGGACGTTTACAAAAGCAATATACACCACGACGCTGTTCTTAATTATGTTTCAGAACTTAAGCCCTCTGTTTTCTATGTACGCCTTTCTCCACACATTCCGACTCTCGAATTAGCCTGTAAGCTAATTTCACGTTTTCACGAAGTTCCACTAATTGTCCATTATATGGACAAACCCAGCTTTTCAGAGATGTCGAACACTCGTATTGCCTATGTTCAGCATATGTATGACGTTTTAGTTAAGAATGCAGACCAGTTTTTAACTATCCACAGTTCAAGTATAGAAGATTTGGAGAAATGCTTCGGATATAAGCCTAAGGTGCTCGCTAACTTTATTCGTAAGCCGGTATCAAAAACATCAGCTAATGTAGGCTTTTCCGGACAGCCAATCAAGATATTCTATTTTGGTAGCATTGATAAAAAGATGAACGAGAGCGCTATTGCTAGCCTGGCTCAAGAGGTTTCTTCTAATCAATGGGTTTCATTGTCTCTCTGGTCCAACAGTGGACTCTGGGGAGAGATTAAACAACTAGTCGAAAACTCGCAAAATATTCATGCTTTTAAATCCAACCTTGATGTCGAACAATTCCAAAGAAAGATGAGCGAGGCTGACATACTATTGCTACCATATAATTTTGACGAAACGTCGAAAATTTTTTTGAAGCATAGCTTTTCTAATAAGTTTGTCGACTACCTTGAAGCTGGGGGTGTGATTCTATGTCTTGGACCGGCGGAGATCCCTACTGTAATGGCATGTAAGGAAAGTGGTTTAGCTCTCGTTCTTGAGAGCAAAAGTGCATTGAAAGCGGCTTTCTCATCCGAAGAAGCGTTTAGAAATGCATTAGGAACCCTTGATCTTGAGAGTTACAATGCAAAAGCAGAATCCTTGAGGAGAGCTCAGGAGGTTCTTGTTGAGGAATTTTTCGATTCTATGGAACGTATTGTGAGCCGGGGCTCCAAGCGTACATTTCGAACTAAAGACATTACTTCTAAATCACATATCGAAGAAACAATGTTGGGCGTTTTGATCCGCCAGAAATTCTTTGACCATGCGCAACCGGTGGAACAGCAATCCCTGGTTTCGTCTTTAATGGCAGAAATTTTGCGGCGACGCGGTTATAAGGGCCTTCAGTATGAAATTTAGTATTGCCGCGCATGCGGAAAGCTATGGAAAACACCGTTTCTCGAATAATGAGATACTCAATAAACTTGCCAAAGAAGTGGAAGTATCTGATGATCTGACGTTCGTATGGTGGGTTGAAAAAATGTTCCTAAGCCCGAAGTACGAAGAAATCACTCGACAAATGATGGAGAAGCCTTGGTTCGGCGTTATGCACGTTCCATTGCTCACTCCTAATTGGGCGATGTATTCCCAAAATAACTTATCGAAGATGTATTTCATGGGCGAGTGGCGCATGGCTTTGAAAAATTGTCGCGGGATTATTACTTTATCTGATCATATGCGAAAGCAAGTGAAGGCTATTTATCCAGAACTTGATGTCTTTTCTTTAAAGCATCCCATGCCCGGGACCGTAAAGCGTTTTGATCTGGAATCGTACATTAATGACCCTAAGCTTCTATTGGTAGGAGCTTGGCTTAGGGATTTTAGCAAGTTCGTCAGTCTTGAAACAAATATAAGAAAATTTATTGTTATAAATCATTATGCTAGGGATTTTATAGAGCAACGCTATAAGAAATATCAACCTAATATTCTAAAAGACGTTCTCAGCCACGATCACGTAGGGTTTCTTGATAATCAGGACTATGATGACTTGATATGTTCTTCTGTACTTTATCTTAGTCTTCATGAAACCTCGGCCAACAATGCCATCTGCGAATGCGTCCAGTACTCAGTACCTTTCGTGGCTCGACGCCATCCTGCAATTGAAGAATATGCAGGCGAAGAATATCCTCTTTTTGTGGAGGATGACACGTTCTTAGATATTTCGGTCGATCAAGTTATTGAAGCGCATAAGTATCTTGAGGCGAGAAATGATTTGAAAAAGGATTTGAATATTTCTTCCTTTATAGATGGTATTAGGGCTATATATTCAAGAATGGAGCACAATTAAAGTCAGCATGTTGAGCTATCTGTTCATTTTTACTGAGAACTGAATCGGTAGTTTCTACCGAGATTTGACCTATTCTCAGTTATGCGTCGTGGTTAACCTGCCCCTGCGAAGTTTCTCACCGTGATGTAGAGGCTGCGCCAACTTTGAAGGAGCAGGCATATGCGAAAAAGCCGCTTTACGGGTGCACAAATTATCGGAATGCTGCTCAAGGAGCAGGAAGCGGGATACCAACCGCTGAGATGTGCCGCAGGCATGGCCTGTGCACCTACAAGCTGAAGGCTAAGTATGGCGGCCTGGACGTGTCCGAGGCCGCCGAGTTGAGGGCGCATGAGGACGAGAACGCCAAGCTCAAGCGCCTATTGGTCGGCACCATGCTGGACAACGTCGTGTTGAAGGATTTGCTGGGAATGGAGGCCGCCAGCCCGCCATCGGTTCGAGGGTAAGGTCGAGCCTGACGACATTGACGAGCGAAGGCGCTTCTTACCTGGAACAGCGATCAGAACTTCATGGTGGGCTTTGCGATATCAATCGCCACCAAAACAGGCTCGGCTTGTGCAATAGTGGTATCGGTCATAGTCGGTCTCTATTGCAGCGTGGTTTGCTGCAGAACCACTGTAGGGCCTGAGACCCGGCTATGGTCACCTGCTGCGCTATTTGAGGGATGCGCAGACAATCATAGTCTCTCAATCAGCGCTATTCCAGAGGTGTTATGGGACGGAGTTCACCAGTCAGGCCATGCTGAAATGGGCGGACGAGAATGAGGTGCCGTTGCACTACATTGATCCGGGTAAGCCGCAGCAAAACGCCTTTATCGAGAGCTTCAACGGCAGCCTGCGGGACGATCTGCTGAACGAGGAGATATTCGACACCCTAGGTGACGCACGGCGCAAGTTGGCCCTGTGGCGCTACGACTACAATGCGGTCAGGCCACACTCGTCCCTGTCCAACCAGACAAGACCAACATAATTATTTATGTCAAGATAAGAAAGTATTCTAGAGGGAGAAATCTATACTTAATTCACTAATGCTGCTAACACTAGAAATTTTCTCTTTCCTAAGAAATTCAGCCCAATCGGGCAACTCGCTCCATCCGCTGACGAAAACAAAATCAATACCAGCCGCATGTGAAGCACGATAGTCATAAGTGCTATCGCCTAGAAAAAGAGCTTTGGGGTTATAGTCTGAGCTGCCTGCTCTCTCGACAAGATAGCTTCTTTGCTGTCTGGGCTGCCAAAAATACCGCCATCAAAATAATGATCTATTCCCCGAGCGGCAAATATTTCCCGGAGTTCCGTTTGATCCCCTCCCGAAACAATCAACCAAGTTTGGTTGGGCATGGCTTCACGCAGGTCGCCTAGCCCCTTACAAACAGCGCACTCCATCAGCCCTTCTTTCACGGCGATCGCGTAATCTTTCAAAAGAGATTGTAAAGCCAATCCACCGGAATTGGGTTCAATACCCTTTATAATATTCTTAAGAAAATACTCAAATTTTGCATATCTAGAAATTCCACCGTTGATAAGGTGGTAAGTTACCAAAGCATCAGCTGCCGCTGCGCCATAGGGTAAGGCAGCTTGGCGAAAGGCTTCTGTCTTAATGCGGTTCGAATCCAGGATCACCCCATCGCAATCGAAAACCAGGTTCTATAGTCAATTAGCTTCATAGTTCCCAATGCCGCTTCAACGCGGCTTCTACGGGGCGATATCTTCTGGCACATCTACGGCCATCGTCCCGGGTGAAGTTTCGTACATAACTATATTTCGCCCTAGTTCCTGAAACCGCAGGATCTCAATATCTTCATGCTTCTCTAATGTGCCTTTGCGTCCAAAGTCCGAAAAGGCTTGTAGTTCCTCCCCGGTGAACCCATAGATACAAACTTGCTTTTGTAGCGCATCGGCGCATCTTCGGGTTCTTTGAACCAGGAATTACAGTCCGAGACATGTAGACCATAACATCGTTCTCGGTAGTGATTACCTTGGGTATATTTACACTATGGGGTCTTCGTTTTCGCTGATCCAAGCAAAACCGTTAACGATATGAGTGGGGTTAGCCATCTTGATTTCGACACAGCGCTTGATGTCATTTGGGTTCACTAATGGCTCGTCTCCTTGCACATTAATGTAGATGTCATAGTCGAGCATCTGTGCGGCTTCGGCCAAACGATCTGTACCGGTTAAAGCCGTCTTACTTGTCATTAAAGCTTTGAAACCTGCGGCCTCAACCACATCTACAATACGTGCATCTTCCGTAGCGATATATACATGGTCCTGCCCTACAGCGCGGGCGCTTAGTTCCGCCACCCAAAGGATCATTGCCTTTCCAAGGAGAGGGGCAAGCGGTTTGCCTGGATAGCGGGTTGATGCATAGCGTGCTGGGATGATTACGCAAGCGGTCATAGGTCACATTCCATATATAGAAACCTGTTTCAGATGCTCATATCGCGATGGGGTAATAGATACTATTTCTGGGCTGCGGCACCTCATCGAATAGCCGTAGGATATCCTCTGCCTCGCGATTACGTTGATCACCTTCTCTATACCCGTCAAACCCTGCTAGAAAAAATCCGTTTGGCGCGTCCTGACCCTGCTATAGCCAATGCGTAGGCCATCACCAAAAGGCTGGGGGATACACAATAAGTTTCTGAAAAATAGAACCCATCTGAAAGGCTTATACCAAAGTCCAGAACGTCTTTGTCTTGAAGTGGGCTACGCATATCGTCAGTCAACATTGAAAACGGTACGATTAGGGCTGACGCAGAGAGGTAAGATAGGTTTCGCTATCTGCCATCAAACGAACCGGATGGCACGCCGCCCGGAGTTCTATCAGTTCCTCATCAATTCCGCTTTGTGTGTTGAGCGCAATTACAATAGGCTTACTCTTTCGTATATAGGATTCAAGGCAATACGATGCTCAGAAACCCCAGCCCCAGCTCCCAAAATCAGAACGTCGCGACCCGCAAGCAAGTTTTTGGGGGACCAATGACCTTGGGCTGTGCTTTTGTAGAAGTTACGGGCATTATACAAAGTATTGTCATTGTAGCTTTTACCGCCAGTCCTACGCAAATGCTCAATAACCGCTAAGATATCCTCTTCTGAATAGCGGGAGTCCATCAGCATATTTTGTATATAGGTGGGGTGTATGCCATGTTTTCCAGACAAGAAGTAAAATGGATTGGTGCCCCACCCATAACGTTCTTTCATCGGAAGGAAGTACTTGCGTAGGAGCGCCATTAAAGGGACTAAATTTGCCGGGCGGTTGCGCAAGGCCTGCGCCTCAATCACTAGTTCCTCAGTGCGGGCATTGCCGGGCCCCCTCCCCATTCCAGTTACTGTAGCATCTAGCCAAGTAGCACCTTCCGTATGCGCGCGTAGGGTGTTTTGGAGAGCGAGGCCCATGTTGTCATGAGTGTGTATGCCAATCGGACCATCCCATTGCTCGCGCAGCCAGCCAATGATACGTGTGGTGTCGTCGGGCGTCATACTGCCCATACTGTCAGCGAAATAGAGCACCTCAAGTGGGTACTCACAGGCGGCGAGTGCCAGATCCAAAACCTCCTCTCGGCTCCGATCTGCAATCTGCATCAGGTTGAAGCCAACCCGATAGCCTCGTTCAGTTAGCCATGTAACCGCGGGAAGGACGCTCCTAACCTCACGAAGGTGGCAAGCAAAGCGAACGAGATCAACTGGCGTATCCTTTGCGGGTACCGGAAAGAGCTTTTCCAAAGTCGGGATTAAACCGAGGTCGGTCATCAGGTCGCTTCCATTGACCATTACCGCCACGGTGAGTTCTTTAGGAATATCAAGGCTTTGCAGGAACTCGTCGCTAGTGTATGCGCAGGGGCCTTTAAAGCCGCTATTTTGCAAAAAGCGGAAACCCATTTCGACAATATCTACTTGTGCTGCATTCATTGCAAGTAGATATGAATTCACTAGATCAGGTGCGAAATCCCACGCATTATAGTATCCGCCATCCCGCAATGTGCAATCGAGAATCAAAGTTTTAGAGGTCAAAAGAGCTTCTCCACTATAGATTTACTTGACTTATCCCGAGATAGCCATGGAGAACAAGCGCATTGGGGC